>JAERRP010000786.1 GCA_016735415.1 Desulfobacterales bacterium
TCACACAAATTAGCGGTACTTACATGGCCGTCCCCAGGGAGTCAATAAAAGAAGGCCCGGCCTTGGGTTGGCCGACCGGCGCGTGCGCATCATTCGGCCGGCAGGACCCGGATCGGACCATGCCAAGGGCAGGCGCTTTACATATTGCCCCGGTTGGGCGGCAGCGTGAAGGGCTGCGGGGGATTGAGGTGGACCACCAACAGACCGGCAACGATCAGCACCAGGGCCAGCAGAAGATTGGGGCCGATGGGTTCGCCCAGCACGCGGCCGGCCAGATAAACGCCAACCAGGGGCATGATAAAAATAAAGGAATGCAGATGGACCGCCCCATATTTTTTAAGCAGGCTGTTCCAGACAATGAACCCGAAGGAGGCGCTGACAAGGGCCTGGTAGAGCAAGGCCAGAATTGCTTCGACCGAAATGGTTTTAATGGCGGCGGCGTCAAAAAAAAACGCTTCCAGGAAGAACACCGGCAAACTCAGCAGCATGGAATACAACACGATATGAAACGGTTCGAAGGTGCTGATTACCCGCTTGAGGTAAACGGTGTTGCAGGCCCATACCACGGTCGCCAGGAGTACGAAGACATCACCTGAGCGCACCCTGCCCATCAGGCCCTGGTCTTCGATAAAGACACACACCACACCGCTGAATCCCAGAAGGAGCCCCGCCAGTTTGCGTCGCGTCACGCGGTCGCCGGGGATAAAAAAGTGTGCCAGGATCAGAATGACGAACGGCAGCAGATTGATGAGCAGGGTCCCACGGGAAACATAGGTACGTTCGAGCCCGGTGTAGAAAAGGGACATCTGGATCGCAAACAAGGTCGAGAAGACCAGCAGATGTCTTCCCTGGCCCCGCTGCAATCGAAACGATCGCCCGGTCAAGCAGGCCCACAGGGCAATGACAGCCGCCGCCACACCGAAGCGGATGCTGGCGGAACTGAACACGCCGAAGCTTTTAAAGGCGACTTTGACGGCGATGGCATTGGCACCGAACAGGAAGCACAGCAGGCTCACATGGATGGCGGCCCGGAATGTCATTTCCTGGTTGGCCGGAGCGATGGGGGAGGATGGGGTTTCCATAAGAATCGGGGTTTAATGTCCGCCGGGTGATCGATAATGCAACAGGAAGCGCAAAAAGGCGGCCCCATCACGGGCCACCACCGGTGTTTGGGTGCGTTCGGCGAAATCCGGATCGTACCGATAAGCGGCCCCGCCGGCAATGAGCGTCGTGGCCGGGGGCAGGTGTTCCACGATGTGCCGGACCGCATCGTCGGAATCGAATTGCAGGACCGTAAGGCCTAACAGGTCGGGACACCGCCTCCGACAGACGGCCACCACCGCGGCGGGCGTCTGAAGAATCCCCAGGGGCTCAACCCGGACACCGACGGCCTCGGCCAGGGCATGGATGATCTCCAGGCCGTGGCCCCAGCCGTCGTCTATGGTGGCGGTGACCATGCGGGGTGGTTGCGACCATAGTCCGGCTGGCCGGCGCAAGGCGGCGAGGGCTCTGGCCGTTTCCAGGTAAGCTTCGCGGGTCGGTGAATGCCGGTCCCATTCCGCCAGAATGGCTTCAATACGTGTACGCACCGACACTCCTCATGACATTGGGCATCATCTACTTCACCGCTCCCACAGCGGTTTCCACCGCCGCCATCACTGAGCCGTCCCGGATCAACCCCACGGCACGTTTTATATCCTCCGACAGCATGCGATCGGTTTCCAGGTGGGGAATCGCGCTGCGGATGACACCGTAAGCGGCCTCGGTACCCGCCCCGGGTTCCATGTTGGTGAATAGATCAAGGGCCTGGGCGGCACACAGGAGTTCGATTGCAATCACATTTTCAGCATTCCGAACAACCTCCCGGCACTTGCGGGCCGAAATCGTCCCCATGGAAACATGGTCCTCCTTGTTGGCGGAGGTGGGAATGGAATCCACCACCGCCGGATGGCTCATCACCTTGTTTTCCGACACCAGGGCGGCCGCCACATACTGGGCAATCATGAACCCGGAGTTCAAGCCGCCGTCCTTGACCAGAAAGGCTGGCAGTCCGCTGAGCTTGGGGTTGACCAGTCGTTCGATCCGGCGCTCGGAAATATTGGCCAGTTCGGCCACGGCCATGCACATGAAATCAAGGGCCAGGGCCACCGGTTGGCCGTGGAAATTGCCGCCCAGGAGAAAGGTGCCGGTGTCGGGGTGGATCAGGGGATTGCCGGTGGAGGCGTTCATTTCGGTTTCAAGGACCTGGCGGGCATAGGCGATGGCATCGCGACTGGCGCCGTGCACCTGGGGAGAGCAGCGCAGGGTATAGGCGTCCTGGACACGTTTGCAGTCCCGATGCGAGGAAATAATTTCGCTGTGGCGCGTGATGCGATCCATGTTTTCGGCGGCAATCGCCTGTCCCGGATGAGGGCGCAGCTGGTGAATCCGGGGATCGAACTCGGTCCTGCTTCCCATCAGGACCTCAAGACTCATGGCGGCGGCCAGGTCCGTATGGGAGGCCAGCCGGGCGGCATCGTGAACCGCCAGTGCGCCGACGGCCGTCATGGCCTGGGTGCCGTTGATGAGGGCCAGGCCCTCGCCGGCTTCGAGTTGCAACGGGGCCATCCCGCAGGCCTGCAGGGCTTCCCGCCCGGGAACAACGCGTCCTTCCAGCAGGGCTTCGCCTTCACCGATCAGAACGAGCCCCATATGGGCCAGGGGAACGAGGTCACCGCTGGCGCCCACGGAACCCTTCTCGGGAACGACCGGCACGACGTCGCGGTTGATCAGCTGGATAAGGGCGACCGCCGTTTCGGTACGCACACCCGCATGGCCGCGGGCAAAATCCTTGACCCGCAGGGCCATCATGGCCCTTACGATCTCCGCATCGAGCGGTTGACCGACCCCGGCGGAATGACTTTTGAGGATGTTGAACTGGAGTCGGCGCGTGTCGGCTTTCGAAATGGTCACATCGCTCAAGGCGCCAAACCCGGTGGTCACGCCGTAAACCGTACGCTCATCGGCCACCCATTGGGTCACCAGTTGCCAGGCTCGCGCAATGCGTTTTTCCGCCCCGGGCGTCAGCGCCACCCCCGCCCCGTTGCGGGCCACCTGAACCAGATCGTCCAGGGTCATTCCGGTCATGCCCATCTGTATCGTGTTCATGGTGTCGCTCGCTTCCCCATTCGCAATGGTAATTCAGATAACGAGATGTAAATCGTCGGGTGTAATCTGGAAACGGCCCCCGATACGAAAGCGGGAACCGGGATAAACGAATCGATTGCGGGTCGCTACCGTGGATTCCACCCAAGTGGTCCGGTAGAGCACCAGAGCGGGTTCATCGGGCGGCATCTGCAGCCGTTTGCGGATTTGCGGCTCGGGCATGGCCGCCTCCACGACATGTTCGGCTTCCGTAACCGGGGCCACGATCAGAAGATACGCACTGGGGGTAATGCGGTCAAAATCCTGTCTGAGAAAATCCGGTGCAATCGCCGGGTTGACAAACCGCTCGGCATATTGAACCGGCACGCCCCGGTCTTTGTGTAACAGCACCGCGTGAAAAACGGGTGCCTCGACGGCCATTCCCATGACGGCCGCGATGTCCTCCGGAGCCTCCTCTTCCCTTAAAAGCAGCACATCACTGCTGTGCACCCCGCCGCGGCTTTGGATTTCTTCGGCAATACTGCGCACCTGCAGAAAGGCGGACTCGGGTTTGCGGGCCGCCACAAAGGTGCCCACGCCCTGAACACGGTAAAGACGCCCCTCGCTGGACAACTCCCGCAGGGCCCGGTTGACCGTCATGCGGGATATCCCCAGGCGATCCACCAGGACGTTTTCCGACGGAACGCGGGAATGGGGGGGCCACGCCTCCCGCTGGATCATATCCCGCACGTAGGCCTTGACTTCCTGGTAGAGCGGGCGTCGACGCTGATCCGGTTTGGGGGCAGAGCGCATCACGGGTCTTTCGTGGTTCCAGGGCCTTGCGGGCATGGGGCGCTTAACTTCAGACCATAGCCGCTGGACCGTTTGCGGCCGGAAAGAAGTTCGTCCGGCCCCTGTCGACCGAAGGCGCCCAACGGGTTGACAGGGTTGAATATGGTTGTATATACAAGCTTATCCACAATTGCAACCCATCGCGTTTCCGGTTCATCGACCACCGACGGAGGTGCCCATGATATCCAATGACGACATCCACCAGGCCATGCAGATCCGGATTGATGATCTTTTCGACGAACTGCCCGGCGCTCCTGATTTTATCAGAGGCATCCGGCGGGCGCCGAAGCGCAATATCAGCCTGAGCCCGGATGAGGTGGCCCTGGCGCTGAAGAATGCGCTGCGCTACATCCCCCCCCGCTGGCACGAAACCCTGGCCCCCGAATTCCTGGAAGAACTCAGGACCCGGGGCCGCGTATATGGCTATCGGTTCAGGCCGGCCGGCCCGATCCGCGGGCGGCCCATCGACACTTACCAAGGGCAATGCATCGAGGGGCGCGCTTTTCAGGTGATGATCGACAACAATCTCGATTTCGACATTGCCCTTTACCCTTACGAGCTCATCACCTATGGCGAAACCGGCCAGGTGTGCCAGAACTGGATGCAGTACCGGCTCATCAGACGCTATCTGGAAGTTCTGACCCCGGAACAGACGCTGGTGATGGCTTCAGGCCACCCCCTGGGTCTTTTCGCCGCCAATCCCGAAGCGCCGCGGGTCATCATCACCAATGGGTTGATGGTGGGCGAATTCGACAATACCGACCAGTGGAACCGGGCCGCCGCCCTGGGGGTCGCCAGCTACGGTCAGATGACCGCCGGGGGCTGGATGTACATCGGCCCCCAGGGCATCGTTCACGGCACCTACAGCACCATTCTCAATGCCGTCCGGGAGCACTGCGGCGTGTCGGCCGATGACGACATGGCCGGCCACCTGTTTGTTTCGTCGGGTCTGGGCGGCATGAGCGGCGCCCAGGGCAAAGCCATCGAAATCGCCGGCGGTGTGGGCATTATCGCCGAAGTGGACGAATCCCGGATCCGGACCCGTCATGACCAGGGGTGGATCAGCCAGGTCGTCGCCGACCCGGCCGAGGCCTTTTCGCTGGCGCGGACCTGCCAGCACGAAAAAAAATCAGCGGCGATTGCTTTTCATGGCAATGTGGTCGATCTATTGGAATACGCCGTCAAGTACGGTGCGGCCATCGACCTGCTTACCGATCAAACCTCCTGCCATGTGGTTTACGACGGCGGCTACTGTCCTCAGGGGCTTTCCTTCGATGAACGCACGCAGATGCTCAAGACCGATCATCCCCGCTTCGTGAAGGAAGTCAACCGGACCCTCAGGCGCCATTTCGAACTGATCCAGTTGCTGGCGGAACGGGGGACCTATTTCTTCGACTACGGCAACAGTTTTCTGAAGGCGGTTTACGATGCGGGTGTGACCCATGTCTGCCGTAACGGTCGGAACCCGCTGGACGGCTTTGTGTTTCCCTCTTATGTGGAAGATATCATGGGGCCGCTGCTCTTCGATTACGGCTACGGCCCATTCCGCTGGGTCTGCTTAAACGGCAAACCGGAAGACCTCGAGGCCACCGACCATGCCGCCATGGACGGCATCGATCCCGCGCGGCGTTTTCAGGACCGCGACAATTTCAACTGGATAAGAGATGCCGGTGCCAACCGTCTGGTGGTGGGAACCCAGGCCCGCATTCTTTACCAGGACGCGGAAGGCCGCACGCGGATCGCCCTCAAGTTCAACGAAATGGTCCGAAACGGCACGATCGGCCCCGTCATGCTGGGACGCGACCATCACGACACCGGCGGGACGGATTCCCCTTATCGTGAAACGGCCAATATCAAAGACGGCAGCAACGTCATGGCCGACATGGCCACCCATTGCTTCGCCGGCAACGCCGCCCGGGGAATGAGTCTGGTGGCCCTGCACAACGGCGGCGGCGTGGGCATCGGCAAGGCCATCAACGGGGGCTTCGGGCTTGTACTGGACGGCAGTGCCAGGGTGGACGCCGTTATTCGCCAGGCCCTGCCCTGGGATGTGCTGGGCGGGGTGGCCCGACGGGCCTGGGCCCGCAATCCGAATGCGCTGGCAACCATGGCCGCCCACAACCGCAAACCCGGAACACGGGACCATGTAACCCTGCCCTATCTGGCGGATGAAGGCTTTATCACCGAACTGGTGCGCCGCGCATGGCGCCCGGTCTGAACACGACCCCCAACGGAGGCGTTATGCCATGAACGCCAATCTGATCATTATCCATGCCGACGAGTTGAGTACCTGCCGTGGTTTCGAGGCCAGGGCCGGAAAGGCCATGAATGCGTTGGAAGTGATTCGCGACGGGGCCGTGCGCATCGAGGACGGCACCATCACGGCGGTGGGACCGACCGCTGATGTCATGGCGACCGGGACGACAGACGGCTTTGCGATCATCGATGCTTCCGGCAAGGCCGTGCTGCCGGGCTTTGTGGATTCCCACACCCACTTTATTTTCGGGGGCTACCGGGCCGAGGAATTCACCTGGCGGCTGCAGGGCATGCACTATATGGACATAATGGCCCAGGGCGGTGGTATCGCCAGTACGGTCAAAGCGACCCGCCAGGCCGATCTGGAAACCCTGGTGGCGGCCGGACGCCGGCGGTTGGATGCCATGCTGGCCTTCGGCGTCACCACCGTCGAGGGCAAAAGCGGTTACGGTCTGGACCGGGACACCGAGATCCGGCAGCTCGAGGCCATAGCCGTGCTGGAACGCGAGCATCCCATGGATATCGTCCCCACTTTTCTGGGGGCCCATGCCGTGCCCCGGGAATACCGGGACCGCAGCGATGCCTACATCGATTTCATCATGGCGACGGTCCTGCCCGAGGTGGCGGCGCGCGGGCTGGCCGAATTCTGCGACATCTTCTGTGAGGATCGGGTGTTCTCGGTGGCGCAGTCCCGGCGCCTGCTGAAGCGGGCCAAAGGGCTGGGACTCAAGCTGACCCTGCATGCCGATGAAATTGTGGCATTGGGCGGCGCCGAACTGGCCGCCGAGATGGGCGCCGTTTCGGCCGATCATCTTCTCCAGGTCTCGGACGACGGTATTCGGGATATGGCGGCCGCCGGGGTGGTGGCTTCCCTTCTGCCCCTGACCGCCTTCGGCTTGAAGGAACCCTGCGCCCGGGGCCGGACCATGATCGACCGGGGCTGTGCCGTGGCCCTGGCCACCGATTTCAATCCGGGCAGTTGCTTTTCCAACAGCATTCCGCTGCTCATGGCCCTGGCCACCCTTTACATGGGCCTGACACCGGAAGAGGCCCTGACCGCCATCACCCTGAACGGCGCGGCCGCCGTCGACCGGGCCGAGCGTATCGGAAGCCTGGAGGCGGGCAAGCAGGGCGATGTCGTAATCCTGGAATATCCCTCCCATCGGTTCATCCCCTACCATCTGGGTGTCAATATCGTCGAGAAAGTCGTCAAAAGGGGCCGACTGGTGTTTGACAAGGAACAGGGAGGGCCGATCCACTTTAAAAATGGCTAATTTATTTGTACGTGCGCCCTTGCGCTTTTGAAGAAAAGGCCGCGGCGGCGGCGGCCATAGATCATGACCGGCAGGCCGCAGAACAGCAGAATAACGTCGCGGATCAACATGCTCACGGGGTCGTCGGCATACAGACGCGTGATGAAGGTCGGGAAACAGCCGCAGTCGAAGTCGTAGCCGCGGAGCAGGTTGAGCGTGATGATGTAGGCAAAAGCGATCAGCAGCGCGTTGATGATGGCGGCGGCCGCGCGTGGATAAAAACCGGCAATCAATGCCAGACCGGTCGTGAGTTCCATAAAGGGCAGGACAATCGCGATCAGGTTGATAGAAAATGGTGGAAACAGGTTGTAACTGTAAACGATTCGGGCGAAGTCTTCCGGATAGGCGATTTTGTGCAGACTGGCGAAAACAAACGCCAGCCCCACGATCCAGCGCAGAAGCATTTCGATTTGGGCATATCGTCCATAAGGTTCACTGGGTTTCAACGGGGAAGCCCTCCGCGGCCCATCCGGGGTAGCCGTCGATGAAAACCGATACGTTTTCGTAGCCCTGCTCGAACAGCAACTGTGCCAGCATATGGCTGTCCTGGCAGCGGCGCCCCGAACAGTAAGTAATCATGGGGATGTCACGGCCATAACGGGTGAGGAATGCTTCGATGCGGCGGTCGAATTCGCCGATCGGCAGGGAAACGGCCTTGGGGATGTGTCCCTCCCGGTAGTCGTCAGCGGTGCGTGAATCCACAAAAAGAACCTGACCGGCGGCATGCAATCGCCGGGCCGTCTGGGCATCCGGGATTTCAAGATCCAGTGTAGCTGCCAGGGCGGCTTGATCGGCGGCCACAACCCCCTGGGATTCGTCCCATTGCCCCAGCCAGGGGATCCCGCGTGGCGAGATCACGTTCACGCTGAAGGCCAGGACCACCGCCGCGGTCAGCAGCACGGTGATTTGTTTGATCCAATCATGAGGTCGCATCAGGATTGTGAAAAAATTTTCGACAGCATGGCCAAATAGCTTCGGGGGGGAATAAAACCCGGCAGAGGGCCGACCTGGTGGCCGTCGACCAACATCAAAAACGTGGCGGGCAACCCTCTGACGCCGTATTTGCGAGCGATCTGTTTTTCCCGGTCCACATCCACTTTAACGGCAACGGCATTGGTGTTAAGAAATCCAATGACGGCCGCATCGGTAAAGGTTTCTTTTTCCATCTGGGTACAGTAAGCGCACCATTCCGCATGGAAGTAGATGACCATATTTTTGTTCTGCCGGCGAGCCTGGTCGACCCCTTCTTCATAGGTATACCAGTTAATCTGTTTTCCGGAAGAAAATGCCGGTTGCTGCAGCCCGAAAAAAAATCCGGCCAGAACCAGTATCCCCACGGCCAAACCAATTTTTCGCTTATACATCCAATCCAACTTTCATTCAAAGACCGGTCATACCGGTGATGGGTTTTTGCTCACAATCGCGCTTATTATCGTTTTACATCTTGAACGGCGGTAAGATCATAATTGCCTAACCTAACGCAGCCGGGACCGAAAAGCAAATCTGCGGTCCGTAATCGGCGGGTTGAAAAAAGCCCCGGAGGACTTAGTCTGCCCTATGAACAGTGTCTGACCGACGGCCGTATTTGCGGTTTCTCGGTTTAACGACCAAAAAAGCCGGTTGGAGGGGGCTCCGTGGAGAAAAGCAACATACGGAAAAATCCCCCTCGGCCGTCGGTGGGCGCACATGGCCCCGGTGCATTGAATGGTTATCGGTGGGCGCGGGTTCTGCGTGACAGCACCGGCGGCGGACGACTGACCGCATCAACTCTCAACGGTGACTTTCTCTTCCGTGAGTTCCGACAATCGATCGCGCGCGGCCATGCATACCACTTCGTCGTCATCCTTTTCCGCAATCTGCAGCAGCAGGGTTTTATCCGTCATGCGATTCACGGCGTTGATGCGGACTTCGGGGTTGGAATGCTGCCACCGGGGTACGAAAATATCCTGAAACCTCATGGTTCACCTCCTGTTCTGCCGGTAAGCGCTAACCCTGGAAGGGATCCCAGGGGACAAAACGTCTTCGATGGCCTCAATCAAAACCAGCAAACGTCTCCAGGCAAGCCGGTCTCGCCTGAAGACCTCGTTTGCGGCATTTTAATTCGGCGGGTGATGTAAATGGGCGACATCCGGTGGATCTCCTCGATCATCCGCCCGTATGGGGGCACCTGGTATGGTTAGATTTGTGTCGATGCAGCACGAGGTCCATCAGAAACGGCGGTATGTGAAGTAGGTTGGTTGAGCGGTTACTGAAGGCTGAAGCGAGATCGAATCAGAACGTTTTCCAGCGGCCTTTGAACAGTCTGTCCGTACACCTTTATCGCCCGGCGTTTCAGAGGATGACTTCATATTTATTTGACGAATCCGTCTTATCCATACCCAAAAATAGGGTCGAGACCTATCGGCGTCAAGACCGGGGGGATGTTTCTGGCCGCACACCGATAGCGGCCGGGTTGTCATGGTGCGCGAACGCGCGCCGGGGGTCAACCCGGCGGCCATCGCTCAGCCCAGGGCTATCCTCTCCCCCGCTTGAGGCGTCACGGCCTTGTAGCCGTTTTGATTGAGATGTTTGGTAAACGCCAGTGATTGTTCTTCCTCGCCGTGAACCACGGCGATTTTCTTGATCTCCAGATTCGAGCGCGTCAAAAAGCGCATGAGTTCATTGCGATCGGCATGGGCGCTGAAGCCTCCGATTTTGACCACATGGGCCGCCAGCGGGTAGGTCTTGTTCATGAATTTAACCTCCGGGGCCGGGCCGCGGCGTTCATTGGCGGCATAGGCTTCACCCTGGTCCAATATCCGCCGCCCGAGGGTGTGCCGAGCCATGAATCCCACGATCAGAATGGTGTTTTTAGGGTTGTGTATCTTGTAGCGCAGATGATGCAGGATTCTTCCGGCTTCACACATTCCCGATGCCGAAATGACGATGTGGGGCGTTTCGTCCCGGTTCAGGGCAATGGATTCCTCCACCGATTGCACAAACCGGATCTGGTCGAAGCGAAAAGGGTTGAGGCCGTTTTCCAGAAAGGTTTCATGGGTCTCGCGATCATATACTTCCGGATGCTCCCCGAACACTTTGGTGATCCGGGTGGCCAGCGGGCTGTCGACATAAACCGGCAGCCTGGGAACGGCATTTTCCATGTAGAGTTCGTGCAGAACGTAGAGCAGTTCCTGGGTCCGCCCGAAAGCAAAGGAGGGAATCAGGATCGTACCCTCACGGTCGCAGGCTTCCTGAATGACGGTCTTCAAGCGCGGCTTCAGGTTGATGACCGGTTCATGAAAACGATCCCCGTAAGTGCTCTCCATGATCAACAGATCGAGCTGGCGGTCGGGTTCGTTAAAGTCCCGACAGGGGTCCCGCAGAATGGGTTTGTCAAAGCGGCCGATATCGCCGGTGAAGCCAACGGCGAAAGGGCGTCCGTTGGCCTGTGTGCGGATGATGCTGATGGCGGAACCGAGGATATGACCGGCTTCATAAAAAGTGCAGACCATGTCGCGGCCGACCGTAACCGGGTGGCGGTAAGGATAGCCGTCGAAAAGGGAGAGAGCCTGTTCGGCATCGGCCATAGCGTAGAGCGGTTTCACGGCATCCAGACCGTTTTGTTGAATCAAGGTATCGATGGCCCCGGTGTCGAGGTCGTGCCGGCTTTTTTTCAACATGCGCCGCACATCGCTTTTGCTTATGCGGCGGGAGCCTTTGCGATGGCGGGACAGAAAATTGCGGACCATCTTGTAGTTCAGGTAGTTGGCATCCGACTCCTGGATATGGGCTGAATCCCTGAGCATGTACTGGCAGGCATCCCTGGTGGCGCGCGTTGACAAGATGCGGCCCTTGAACGCTTCGCGCGCCAGCAGGGGAATCCGCCCGGAATGATCGATATGGGCATGTGAAAGGACGACGTTCGTGAGCCGTCCGGCATCAAACGGCAGTTCACGGTTTTTGGCATTGGTTTCCTTACGTCGGCCCTGAAACAGGCCGCAATCCATCAACAGGCAATTTTCACCAGTTTCCAGCAGATGGGCCGAACCGGTGACTTCGCGGGCAGCGCCGTGAAACGTGACATGCATAGAAATTCCTTTCGCTCAATGATCCAGGCCGCCGGGTGTCTTCATCCTCTTCCCGGGGCGCCATCGGTCAGGTCGGCAACATTGAGGGGCGACCGGCGATCTCGCCCCGGGTACAACATCAGGGTTGACCGAAACGAGCTTTGACTTGCGCACGGTCGATGGAACCGTCGGTCTGTTTCGGTAATTCCGCCACAAACTCAACATGGCGCGGTTTTTTATAGCGCGCAATGCGAGACGCCACAAAGGCGGCCAGGTCTTCGGCCGTCAGGGTCATGTCCGGTTTGAGAACGCATATGGCTTTGATGCCTTCACCGAATTTGGGATCGGGTACACCGATCACCGATACGTCGGCCACCGCATCATGCTCCCGAATGACGGCCTCCACCTCGGCCGGATAAACGTTTTCGCCACCCGGTTTGATGAGTTCTTTTTCGGGTTTGCGCCCCCCGAACCAGAGATAACCGTTTTCATCCAGGTGGCCCAGGTCACCGGTGTGATGCCAGCCGTTGCGAAACAGCTGGCGATTGAGCTCGTCATGATGCCAGAAGCCTTGAAATACCAGCGGACTCTGCACCACGATTTCGCCTTTGGTTCCTGCCGGGACATCGCAATCGTTGTCATCCACGATCCGGAACTTGGTCAGCAGGCCCTGGCGGCCGGCCGACCCGGGGTTCTCGGAAGCCGGCGACAGGGTCACAAAGCCGGAGGTCTCGGTTTGGCCGTAAAGCGCCCAGAAAGTGCAGGCCGTCCGCTGTTCGAATCTGGCGATCGTGTCGGGATGATCAAGACCGACCACATGTTTCAAAGAGGCTGTGTCACAGGGGCGGCGGTCAAGTTCTTCCATAAGATTGTTCAAGATGGGCGGAAAGCTTCCCAGCACCGAGATATGGGCCTCCTCGGTCCATTGCAGAACCTGGCGGGCATCGAAACGTTCGATGATGGCATTTTTACCGCCGGCATGCATCACGGAAAGGGCCAGGTTGAGGCCGGTGATATGACAAAGGGGCAGCATATTCAGGTAAGCGTCGCGGTCATCCAGTTGCAGGGTGGCAATGGTCTGCAGGTTGCTGAAGATGAAATTGGCGTGGCTCAGAACCGCCCCGCGGGGGGTGCCGCCCATGGCGGCGGTGTAGATGATGCAATAGGGCGTATCACCGTCGGTCGGGGGCCCGGCCGGATCGAGATCGGCTTTCTCCCGGCCCTCAGGCGGCGTGACCATCGCTTCCAGATCGACAGGCGCCGTTCGTTTCCCACCGCTTTCCGCCAGTTGGGCGGCAACGGGTGCATGCTGCCGATCGTGGAAGAAAAGGGCGGGCTCGGCGTCCTTTAAAATGAATTGCAATTCTTCCACCGACAAACGCCAGTTCAACGGTACGAGGATGATTCCCAGCCGGGCGGCAGCGCCGAGGAGAAAAAAATAGCGGCGGCTGTTGTGGGCCAGCACGGCGATTCGGTCTCCCGCCCGCAGGCCGCGATCTGTCAGGGCCGCGGCCAGGGCATCGACCCGGTTTAGCAGATCCTTAAAATTCAGGGTGCCTTCGGCGTCGATCAAAGCGGGGCGGTCACCATACAGGGCCGCATTGCGGCGGAACAGATCGTAAAGGTTCAGGTCGCGCATGGAAGCTCCTTCCCAAGAATGTGTCCACATAAAGATCTAAACTTCTAAACCTCTGATTTTATGCCATGAATACGATTACGTTTACTATACGCAAAGCTTGCAAGGCTTGCAAGAGGAGATCAGACAGCGTTGCCCGGAGGATAGATTTTATCGCCTAAGCCCCCGATTTTATGCCGATCTGGTTTTGACACCCCACCATTTTTCTGCTATCGTCACGGCATCGGTTTGGACAGGCATCTGCTTCGTTGGTTTCCAGACGGACTTTTCGGCCAAAGCGCGCACCCAGGTCCGGAGTTTTCCATGAAATGCCCGAGATGTGATTATCCCCGCCAGCCCGAAGAACGCGAATGTTCCAATTGCGGCATCGACTTTAACTACGTAGAGAAGAAGATGGCGCGGTCGCCGGTAACGGCAGCACCGGCGCCGCTGGAGGATAACGTCCCAGTGAAGCCAACGCCCCCCCCCGAAGTAGAAGTCATCGAAACGCCTGTGGCTGCGGACACGGCCCTATCCCAGGCTTCCGTAGAGGATGAAAACAAGCCCTGCCCCAAATGCGGTTTTCACAACCAGGTCAAGGCGCTCGAATGTCTTCGCTGCGGGATTATTTTCGATAAGTATGAAGTCTATCTGGAAAAACGCCGCAAGGCCGAAGAAGAAACCAACCAGACGACCGACGGCCTGCTCGATCCGGAAACTATTCAGATGGCCGCCGAGGCCAGCCGTCAGACGCAGCCCTCGCCGGTTTACGCCAAAACCGCCTGCCCCCACTGCGGACAACGCTATAAAATCCGCAACGACCAGGTCGGCATCACCACCCGCTGTAAAAAGTGCAGTTCAATTTTCAAAATCGAGGCCCTGCCCACCATTGAGCCCTGAGTCCTATCCGTACACCCGATACTATCATGCCGCCGCCGCGCCGATAAACGTCTGCTGATAATTCAGACGCTTTCTGATAGGCCACCGATGGCCCGCTTCCACCGGCATCCCCAACCGTACGCCTGAATCGCATGGGTCTCACCTGCCGGGTTCACCGCCTTTGAGACCATCTGGGTTCTATATGCCACTGGATGCGATCGGCCACCTGCGTTAACGCCACCACATGGGTGGACAGATAATAATGGGCCACCATCCAGGGGCGGCGGTCGAATTCGAGCCGCATATGGTCGCGATCGGGGATGGCGGTTACCCGACAGTGGGAAAGGCCGCGCAGACCGATCTTTTCAGCCTTCAATACGGCTTCCTTGGCCGTCCAGACCCGATAGAACAAATGTGTTTCAATCCCCTTGCCCAACCGCCATTCTTCCGCCGTGGCGATGTGGCCATAGAGACCGGCCGACCGGGGACGAATATGCTCGATGTCGATGCCGACCGGTGCGGCGGCTACAACGCCGGCCACGAACTCCGACTTGTGGGTGACCGACCAGTAGACACCGGCGCAGGGTTGCGGGACCCCCTCGGCATCTTTTGTAAGGGTTGCCAGCGGCAGATCCGAAAAGCGTGCGGATAGACGCACCGCCACCCGGGCCAGTCGGCTCAAGATCGCCACCCGGGGCCGGCCGCGCAGGTTCTGGATCGGCGTCGGTACGCTCAGCACCACAGGGGTCAGGCGCCTGAAACCGGTTGCCGGTGGAACTGCCTGGAAAGAACCTGGCATGCCATTTTCCTTATTAACGGCCGGAAGCGCTGGTATCCGAACGGCCGGCAGAGGCGCGATCTTTACCCGCCTGCGGGCCACAAGCCCTAATCGGCGTCTTCAGACGCGGCCAGCAGCATACGGCAATCGGCCACCGTGACGCCCTGACCCTTGGGATGAACCAGCAGGGGGTTGATGTCCAGCTCTTTAATTTCAGGGTGGTTGATCGCCAGATCCGATAGACGTACCAGGGCCTGCTGCAGGGCCTCCAGGTCTGTTGCGGGTGCTCCGCGAAAGCCCTTCAGCAGTTTACTCGCCCGGATGGCGTTGATCATCCGGCGGGCTTCGTTGCGACCGATCGGGGCCAGACGGAAGGTGACGTCTTTGAACACCTCAACAAAAATGCCGCCGAAGCCGAACATCAGAAGTGGTCCGAAACCGGGATAGCGATTCATACCTAAAATGATTTCCTGCCCGGCCGGGGCCATTTTAACCACCAGCACCCCTTCGATTTCAACGTCCGCATTATAAGCGCGGGCATTGACGATAATGTCGCGGTAGGCCCTGCGGGCCGCCTCCCGATCGGTGATCCCTACGATGACCCCGCCGGCATCGGATTTGTGCAGGATCTGAGGTGATACGATCTTCATGACCACCGGGAATCCGATGGCTTTGGCCATTTCACCGGCGTCATCCTCGCTTTGGGCCAGCCGGGTGGGCAGAACTTCGAACCCGTAGCATTCCAACAAGGCGTTGCCGTCTTTTTCTCCGATGGCGGTCCTGCCGGCGGCCAGGCAGTCGGCCACGATGTCCCGCGCCCGTTCCACATCATGCTGCATTTTATAGGGGGCCAGATGCTGCCGGTTGAGCCACTGCGAATAACGGTAGAGGGCGCCAAAGGATTTGGCGGCATTTTCTGGAAAGCGGTAGACAGGATAGCCCTGTTCTTGAAGGTATTGAACTCCGGGGGAAACATCGACGATGCCCATGAAACTGCACAGGATCGGTTTGTAGGAGCGATGCGCGATATTGGTGATAGCTTTGGCCGTTTCCAGGGCGTTGGTCATGGACTGAGGGGTCAGGATGACAAGGGCGCCGTCCACCCCTTCGTCCCGAATAACAGCCGCCAGCGCATTTTCGTAGCGGTCCGGGGCGGCATCGCCGATGACGTCCACCGGATTATGCAGGTTGGCGACCGAAGGCAGATGGCTGGCCAGGACCTCGATCGTTTCGGGCTTGAACCGGGCCAGTTCCAAACCCGAAGAAATCGTCATGTCCGTAGCCACGATGCCGGGCCCCCCGGCGTTGGTCACAATGGCCACGCGGTTGCCGTTGGGAATACGACGGGCCATTTTGCCAAGGGCACTCCGGACCTTATAGGAGAAGGCATTGGCAAAGTCGAAAAGCTCGTCAAGGGTGTTGACCCGGATGACGCCGGCCTGCTCGAAAATAGCGTCGTATACTGCTTCGGTGCCGGCCAGAGCCCCAGTATGGGAAGCTGCGGCCTGTGCACCGGCGGAAGTGCGGCCGGATTTGATGGCCAGAACAGGGGTCGGTCTTTCACCGGAGGTAATTTCTTTTACAATCGGGATGAATTGATCCCCGCGTCGCAACTCTTCGATATAGAGCATGATCACGCTCGTATCGGTGTCCTGGTGGAAATACTGCAGCAGATCGAGCTCGTCCACATCGGCCTTGTTGCCGATGGAGATAAACTTGGAGAACCCGAAATCACGATCGGCCGCGAAGTCCAGCACGGCCGTGCACAGCGCCCCGCTTTGCGAAATAAAAGAAATATTGCCGGCGGCCGGCATGCGGGACGAAAAGCTGGCGTTCAAATGCACCGAAGGGTGTGGGTTGATGACCCCCAGACAGTTCGGCCCGACCATGCGCACGCCGGCTTCACGGCACATGGCCACAATGCGGTCTTCGACGGCGCGGCCTTCGGGGCCGACCTCGCGAAACCCGGCCGAAACGATCACGATGCCCTGTACCCCTTTTTCAATCGACACTTCCACCGCCCGGACGGCGGGCCCGGGTGGGAGAATAATCATGGCCAGATCGATGTCATCGGGTATCTCGCCAACACCCGGATAGGCGCGCACGCTCAGGATCGATCGGGCGGAAGGGTTAACGGGATAGAGTACGCCCTGGTAGCCCCCCTTGAGGATATTGGCAAAAATATCGTGCCCGACTTTGCCGGGAGTGGTTGAGGCTCCGATCACGGCGACGGACCGGGGTGCAAAAATGGCTTCCATTTTCTCCATTGATGCTCTCCTGTTCACAATCCGCTGCCGGCTGCGACCGCTGCGGCATCCCCGCAGCAGTCGCGAAACCGGCGCGGCGTTACGTTTTTTTGGCTTTCATGATCATGTCGTAGATCTGGCCGCGGGGCAGATTGAAATGGGCGGCGAGCTCGCGCGCCAGGGCGGATGCCGGCTGGCGGTTTTCCTGCAGGCCGATACGGATGGCTTTAAAGAGGGCCTCGCGGTCGGGTTCGGTGGATTTGGCGCACCCGTCCACCAGAAGGGTTATTTCGCCTTTGATTTCAGTGCGGGCCCCCAGTTGGGTGCCCAGCATCGATAGGGACCCGCGCAGGAATTCTTCATAGCGTTTGGTCATTTCGCGGCCGACGACCGCCGACCGATCCCCCAGAACCCGCTCAAGGGCTTCAAGCAAACCCAGAAGGCGTCGCGGCGATTCATACCAGATCAGGGTGCGGGGTTCGTTTTGCAGGGCCAGCAGGTGCTGTTCGAGCCGGCGCGGTTTGCGCGGTGGGAACCCCAGAAAGATAAACGAATCGGTGGCCAGTCCGGAAACGGAAAGGGCCGCTACGACTGCCGAAGCGCCGGGAATGGGACGGATGCGAAGCCCGACGGCGGCCGCTTCGCGCACCAGGATATAACCGGGATCGGAAAGCGAAGGCGTACCGGCGTCGGATACCAAGGCTACCGCCTGACCGGCTTGCAAGCGTGCGAGCAACTGCGGCGTTCGCCGGCGTTCGTTATGCTCATGGTAGGATAACAGACGGGCCTTGATGCCATGGTGCGCCAGCAGGCGCCCGGTGCAGCGGGTATCCTCGGAGGCGATGCAGTCCGCCGTCTTTAAAACCTGCAGGGCCCGGACGGTAATATCGTCTCGATTGCCGATCGGTGTGGCCACGACGTAGAGCACACCGCCGGTGGTTTTATTTGCTGGCGGCATGGGAGAGCTCGAAGGCATTACGCACGATTTCAATGGCGATGGCCCCGTCTTTCCGGGTTACCGCCACGACGTCAAAACGCGCTTTGACATCCAATTGGTCGGTTTCCTTTAAATACCAAAGGGCCACCTTCGCGATCTGGTGTTGCTTGCGGCGCGTGACGGCGGCTTTGGCACTGCCGTAACGTGTTGACTGGCGTCCTTTGACCTCGATAAATACGAGGGCGCGGCCCTGGCGCGCGATGATGTCGATTTCTCCGGCCTTGGTGCGGTAATTCCGCACGATAACCTTATAGCCGTTGCGTTTGAGATGACGGGCGGCCAGGTCCTCCGCCTTTTTTCCGAATCGCTGAGGCGTATTCAGCATGCCTTGGCGCCAGCTCCTTTCGAAAACCACTCTGACCGCTTTCAGGCCGTTGGGACACCTTTGAAACTTCGGCGGTGAATCGGGCAACAGCCGAAGGCCTGTACCGCCTGGCGGTGGGCCCGGGTGGGATAACCCTTGTGTCGGGCAAAACCGTAGGCCGGATAGAGCTTGTGGTAGTCTTCCATCAGGCGGTCCCGTGTCACTTTGGCCACAATCGAGGCGGCGGCAATGGACACGCTGCGGCTGTCGCCCCGGATCAGCGTTTTCTGGGGAATGGGTCGTTTGACCGGCTGATTGCCGTCGACGAGGAGATAATCCGGGGG
>JAERRP010000075.1 GCA_016735415.1 Desulfobacterales bacterium
AGGACAAAGATATGAGAGGGCGGCTTTTTGTTACTTCCGGGTTAGGGGGAATGAGCGGCGCACAGGGCAAGGCCGTGGAGATCGCCAACGGGGTGGGTATTATTGCCGAAGTGGATGAATCGCGCATTCAGACCCGTTTTGATCAGGGGTGGGTCAGCGAGGTGGTATCATCACCAAAAGAGGCTTTCGATGCCGCTGAAGATGCCCGGAAAAAGGGCCGGCCGCTGGCCATTGCATTTCACGGTAACGTGGTGGATCTGTTGGCTTATGCCGTAGATCAAAAGGCGTCCCCGGATCTGCTTTCCGATCAGACCTCCTGCCATGTCGTTTACGACGGTGGGTACTGCCCCCAGGGGCTGACTTTCGAGCAGCGCACCGAAATGCTGGAAACCGATCCTAAAAGATTTAGAAAATGGGTGGATCGCTCCCTCAAGCAACATTTCGCCTTGATTCACATCTTGGTCAAACGAGGGGTATACTTTTTCGACTACGGCAACAGTTTCATGAAAGCGGTATACGATGCCGGTGTACATAAAATCTGCCGAAACGGTCGTAATCCCAATGACGGGTTTATCTTTCCTTCCTATGTGGAAGATATCATGGGCCCCTTGTTGTTCGACTACGGATACGGGCCTTTTCGCTGGGTCTGCCTCAATGGAAAACCGTCGGATTTGAGAAAAACCGACCGTGCCGCTCAGGTATGTATCGACCCCGACCGTCGTTTTCAGGATCGTGACAATTACATCTGGATTCGTGATGCCCATAAACACAAACTGGTCGTGGGCACACAGGCGCGCATTCTATACCAGGATGCAGAAGGTAGAATGAAGATCGCCCTCAGGTTCAACCAAATGGTCCGCTGTGGCGACATCGGTCCGGTTATGCTCGGCCGCGATCACCACGACACCGGAGGAACCGACTCTCCTTTTCGAGAGACCGCCAACATCAAGGACGGAAGCAAAATCATGGCCGATATGGCCGTGCACTGTTTTGCCGGCAATGCCGCAAGGGGGATGAGCCTGGCAGCTTTGCACAACGGTGGGGGCGTGGGCATCGGAAATGCCGTCAATGGCGGATTCGGATTGGTTCTGGACGGCAGTTCCAAAGTGGACCGGATTATCGAAAGTGCGGTCTCCTGGGATGTCATGGTGGGGGTAGCCCGCCGCTCATGGGCGCGAAATCCCAACGCCATGGAGACAGTCCGGACATATAATCGTAAAAACAGATTCGGTGACCATATCACGTTACCGTTTTGTGTCGATGATCAATTGATGGAAAGGTATATCCCATGAACCCGATTATAGAGTGTGTCCCGAATTTCAGTGAGGGGAGGGACCGGGCCGTTGTGGAGAAGATCGCAGCCCCATTTTCAAGCCGGGAAGATGTAAAACTATTGGATGTGAAAAGCGATGCAGATCACAACCGCACAGTGGTGACCGTATTGGGATCGCCCCGGGGCATAAAGCAGGCGATGCTGGATGCCATGCATCAGGCCATTTCTCACATCGACATGACCCGTCATGAAGGACAACACCCTTGCATGGGCGCTGTGGATGTGGTTCCTCTTATCCCTGTTCGGGACATGACCATGGGCGATGCAGTGGCCCTTTCCAAAGAGATGGCTGCCGAAGCGGCTTCACGGTTCGAACTGCCGGTATTCTTATATGAACGCTCGGCCACCGCCGACCACCGTGCCGATCTGGCCGCCATTCGCAAGGGGCAGTTCGAAGGGATGAATGAAAAACTTAAAGATCCTCTCTGGAGCCCTGACTATGGGCCGGGTCATGTCCACCCGACCGCCGGGGTTACCGCCATGGGAGCCCGTTCGCCTCTGGTGGCTTTTAACGTGAATCTGGGTACCGACCAGTCTTCCATCGCCGATGCCATTGCCAAAAAGATCCGGTACATCGGCGGAGGATTGCGTTTTTGCAAGGCCATGGGGGTCACACTGAAAGACCGCAACCAGGTTCAGGTCTCCATGAATATGACGGATTTCAGCCAATCGGCGCTCTATCAGGCTGTGGAACTGGTCCGCATTGAAGCCAAACGGTACGGGGTCCCTGTTGTGGGCAGCGAGGTTGTGGGCCTGGTCCCCATGCAGGCGCTCATCGATTGTGCGGTCTATTACATGGGCCTGGAGAATTTCGATATGAAGCAGGTGC
>JAERRP010000779.1 GCA_016735415.1 Desulfobacterales bacterium
CGGTGGGTCAGCGGCGGCCGTAGCCGGCGGCATGGTTCCTCTGGCGGCTGGCGGCGATGGTGGCGGATCGATTCGGATTCCATCCTCCTGTTGCGGTCTGTTCGGTTTGAAACCCTCCCGCGGCCGCACCCCCAGCGGACCGCATGACGGCGAATACTGGCAGGGCGCCACCGTGCAGCATGTGATCACCCGCTCGGTGCGCGACAGTGCCGCCATGCTCGATCTGACCCAGGGGACCGACATCGGCGCACCGTTTGTCATTCCCCCACCCACGGAGCCTTTTCTGGCGGCTCTCGAAAAACCGCCCCGGGAACTTAAAATCGCCTACAATACCCATTCCCCGATCGACAGTGACGTTCATCCCCAATGCGCCGCCGCCGTGATGGAGGCCGCCCGTCTGCTGGAAGCCCTGGGGCACCATCCCATCGGAGCGGAACCCGCCATCGACGGTAATGCCTATGCCCGGAGTTATGCCATCCTGAATTTCGGTGAAGTTGCCGCAGACCTGGAAGAGCTGCGGGCCCAGCTTGGTCGCCGGCTTATGCCGACGGACCTGGAAACCGTTACCCGGACCTTGGGCCTTCTGGGCCGGACCTTTTCAGCCGGCGATTTCGTCCGCAGCATGCGCCAGTGGGGACGTATGGGGCGTATGATGGGGCAATTTTTTCAGGAATACGATCTCTATTTGACACCTACGATCGCCAGCCCCCCAACACTGGTCGGGGAACTTCAGCCCAAACCCGGCGAGC
Source organism: Desulfobacterales bacterium (assembly GCA_016735415.1). The sequence goes on from JAERRP010000779.1 coordinate 750, forward strand.
TGACGGCCATGAAAGTGATCAACGCGCTGGGTGCCGGACGCATCCTCAAGGCCGCGGGGATCGTCGATAAGCTGGCACGGGAAAGTATCGCCTTCACGCCCTTTACCATGCTTGCCAATATGACCGGCCTGCCGGCCATGTCGGTGCCGTTGCACTGGACTCCGGAGGGGTTGCCGGTGGGTATCCAGTTTATCGCCCCCTTTGGTGACGAAGCCACGCTGCTCCGATTGGCGGCCCAGATCGAAAAGGCACGCCCCTGGTTTGACAAACGCCCGCCATTGATCCCTGATCTGGAAGACCTGTTGTCCGGCGACGGCGCTAAAGTGAACAATAAGTAAAGTGGTTCGTCAACGTCAGATCGCAGGTGGGCGGCTTAAGAATTGAACACCGATTTGATAGCGCCGGTCGTCCTGGCCGGACAGGTCGCGCTGCCATTTAACGATGGCACGGACAGATGGTGGGGAATCGTCGAGATCGGTTTCGGGGGCCTTCATTCGGATAACCAGTTCGGTTTCCATAAGCAGGCAGGCCCGGGACAGAAAACACAAACCGGCGGGACTTTTGTTGCGTAGTCGCCCTTTGGTAAAAACGATCGAGCCGTTTTCGGCAAACCAGATCGGCGCGTCGGTGTACCGCCGCAGCCAGTTTCGCCTTTGATGATTTTTCATCGGTGCTCCATTGCCATTCTCATCGTCATCTCACAGGAAGATGCATTGGTCTGGAAGTATTTCCTCCTGCCTGAAAATTGGAAAGCTCAGCGGGCAGAGTCCGAAGCGTCTCGGCGTCGTTTGAGCATGAATGGTATCGGTTATTGCGATGTGGTGGACTATAAACGGATTGCGGGGCCGGGAGGAGGCGGACGGCTCCGGTAATTTTTGATATTGTTAAAGAATTCCTACTCTAAAGCGGCGTTAAAAGCAACCCTGGAATATATATCGCGGGCAACCCCGGGAACGGGCGGCCCCATGGAATGGGATTTCCAGCTCACGGCCGGAACTTTAAACCCCTCATGATCCACCGTATCCGACTGTCACGCGTGCCTGGTCGATGATCACCGGCACCTTGCGCTCGCCTTTTGAGAGCTTGAGCATTTCCGCTAAACGCCCCGGATGGGCCTTTACATCGATATATTCATGCTCCGGATAGGCCTGCCTGGCCCCTTGGGTATAAGGTCATCCCGCTTTTCCATATATCGTAACGCGCACGTTCATAAAGCCTCCCTGTTATGGTTTGGTCCATCTGTTGCGTATCGTTGGCGATAGGCCCCGGTCCGCCATAAAAAATTGCCGGGAAGTGGGCTTCTTCCCGGCCGGATGCGTAGGAGGTATGTCGGTTGTGCCAGCATCGGTGACGCTGGCGAGTCACCGATGCTGGTGTTTGATGGAGAAAGGAAAGAACAGGAAAGGTCCGCCTTCCCTGAAATCAATTTAAGACCCTTTCATGAGGGGTCAAGCCGCCGGACTAAAAAAAACCGATGGCCGCGGAAGCAATGTCAGAGCTGGGTGCGATCGCCCAGATTGCCGTAGCGATGATAGGTGTCGCAGATACTCTGGTTCTGAAAATAATGGATTAATTCAACGCGGCCTTCCATCAGCACCGGGGCGCGGGCAATGTAAAAGCCCCGGCGGGCGGCGGACGCCAGAACGCCTGCGGGCACGCGCGGGGGTGCGGCATAACGGATTCGTTCGACCACCGGTATGCTGGCGCACAGCTCTTCGTCGGTCTGCCGTCTGATAATGGCGCGCTGAATGAATTCGTGGGCCTCGATGCTGTTAAGGAAAGCGGTCGCCGCATTGTCAAGCTCCGTCGGTATGCTGATAATCGGTACGCTGCCGGCGATGCGGGTGGCCGCAATGCGCGCCAGAATGTCGAACAGGCTGTCTTCCGAGTGTAGCCGCGTGACAATCGTGCCCAGAGGCCGGTAGCGATGGCGGTTGTCCTGGCCGCGCAGATGGAAATAATCTTTTTCGCGTTCGAATTCCTGTCCGGCGTGATAAAGGTAGCTTTTTACCGCCCGGATGGTTTTCCATAAATCAGCCGCCTGGGATTTGAGTTTCCCCCATAATAATTTCCGGCGCCATTCAAGGACCACACGCAGCAGAGCATGTTCGTGGTCGACGGTATCGATCTTCGGATAATCGGTTTCCGCGAAATTCATGAACTGCGACACATAGTTGGGTCCGCCGGCCTTGATGGCCGGCCCCAGGGCGGATTTGCCCATGCCGCCGAACGGCTGCCGCAACGTAATGGCTCCGGTGGTGCCCCGGTTGATATAAAGATTTCCGGCCTTGATGCCGGCTTTCCAGCGGGCCTGCTCACGCTCGTCCAGGCTCTCGATACCGGAAGTCAGCCCGAATCCGGTCATGTTGACGAGTTCAATGGCATGATCAAGATGGTCTGCTTGCATGACCCCCAACAGGGGGCCGAAGAACTCCGTGTTATGGGTATAAGAGCCCGACTGCACGCCGTATTTGATGCCCGGCGTCCACATGTGCGGGTTATCGTTTACCTGCTCGGGTTTCAGAGCCCAGGTTTCGCCGGCTTCCAGGGTGGTGAACGCCCGTTCCAGATCATTGGCCGGCGGATGAATCAGCCCCCCCATTTTACTGACAAAATCCCAGGCCGATCCCACCTTGAAACTGCGGGCGGCATCCACGAGCTGGCGCTTGAAATTTGCGTCCCGGTAGATTTCTTTTTCCAGAATCAGCAAAGAGGTGGCGGAGCATTTCTGACCGCTGTTGCCGAAGGCGGAATAGATCACGTTTTTAATAGCCTGGTCGCGGTCGGCCATGGCCGTGACGATCGTGGCATTTTTGCCACCGGTTTCAGCCGCCAGAAACAGGTCCGGTTTCTGATCGAGCATGCGCATGCCGGTTTCCGTTCCACCGGTCAAAATGACATAGTCCAGGTCGGGATGGCCCACCAGATGGGCGCCCGTGCTGCCGCCCGCACAGGGTACGAATTGCAGGACGTTGCGGGAAATGCCCGCCCGCCAGAACGCCTGGCACAATACCCAGGCCACCAGCACGGCATCGGAAGCCGGTTTGAAAATCACCGTGTTGCCGGCCGCCAGCGAAGCCACAATGCCTCCGCAGGGAATGGCGATGGGGAAGTTCCAGGGCGAAACAACCGCCCCGACGCCCTTTCCTTGTGCCCTGGTGGTCGTTAGGGTTGTAAAGGTGCGGGCTGAATAAGGATAGTATTCTGCAAAATCGATCGCTTCCGAAACCTCCACATCGGCTTCGGTAAAGAGTTTGCATGTATTGGCGGCGGCCGTGCCGATCAGGTCGCCGC
>JAERRP010000782.1 GCA_016735415.1 Desulfobacterales bacterium
CAATGGTCGCCGGGTCGGCAATCGTTTGGTACCTGAGCGGTATCCTTATTCAAACCGGGGCCGGTTTGTTAGGGGTTTTACTGACCGGAATCATTTCAACCCTGGTACCGATGGCATCGTCTCGCGACTTTTCCGCCTATCCGGCAACACCCCCAAAACCCACAGGCCGCTATCCGTCCCCCCTCCGTGAGAAGCCGGCGGCACAAAACGACAACCGCAAACGGGATGTCAAGAAGCCGTATGTTGCCGACCATCCCGGGAAGGACGATACGCCCGCGGCCTCTGAATTGGAAGAAAAACAGACCAAAATCGACATACTTGGAGCGATCGACCGCTACCAGACCATCCGCCTTATTGGTAAAGGCGCCATGGGAGAGGTCTTCCTTGGCCGGGATCCCCATATCAACCGGCTTACAGCCATCAAGACCCTGCGTTTTGAAGATAATTTCGTCCAAGATGAAATTGCGGAAATCCGGGATAAGTTTTTTCGCGAGGCTGAAAGTGCCGGCACTTTATCCCACGCCCATATCGTTACCATATACGATGCCGGTGAAGACCGGGACCTGGCCTATATCGCCATGGAATACCTGGAGGGCGTCACACTGCTGCGCTTCACACAACGTAAACGTCTTTTACCGGTTCGCAAAATTATCGCCTATCTGGCCCAGATTGCCAGGGCCCTGGACTACGCCCACACCCGGGGGATCGTGCATCGCGATATCAAACCCGCCAATATCATGGTGCTGAAAAACGGCACGATCAAAATCACGGATTTCGGCATCGCGCGCATCACCGCTTCATCCCACACGCAGACCGGGGTTGTTAAGGGCACCCCTTATTACATGTCGCCGGAGCAGTTTTCGGGTGCCAAAGTCGATGGGCGCTCGGATATTTTCTCCCTGGGCACCCTGCTGTTCCAGTTGTTGACGGGTACCCTGCCCTTTTTCTCGGAAAGCCCCGCTGTCCTGATGAATCAAATCATGAACTTTCCGCATCCCAATCCACGTGCCATCAATCCACGGGTAATAACGGCAATTATTCCGATTGTCGACAAGGCCCTTGAAAAAGAACGAAATCGACGTTATCAGCGGGCCGGCCAGATGGCCGCCGACCTGATCAAACTTGACCAGCGCATAGAATCGTACCTGGAAAGGAAAACCCGCTCCGATCAAGGGCTTTGATGCCACCGTTGGCCCAGCATGCGCTACGTCTTGACTTGATTGAGGTATCTGGCTATATTTGAATAATCATTAACACTCTGAACCATCTGAGATCATTAAATTTTCATTATTTTTCACCCGAGATGACAATTTGCAGCGACAAGCTTTTCGGACAATTTCTGCCATGCTGATGATCGATTCGGCCGGCCTTTCGGATGTCGGTCGTAAAAGAAAAATAAATCAGGATTGTTTCTCTATCGAAGACAACCTGCATCTTTATGTCGTGGCGGACGGTATGGGCGGTCATCGGGCCGGAGAGGTGGCGGGACGAATGGCCGTCGACGCAATTCGCAACTATTTCGTCGCCCTGGATAACAACACGAAACATCCCCCCCGGGACAGACACGACGACTCGCTCTCAAGTGAAGCCAACCATCTTCTGAATGCCGTCGATTATGCCAATTCACAGGTATACCAGGCTTCGGTGGACAAACCGGACTTTCGCGGCATGGGTTCTACGGTGGCCGCGCTCCTGTTTACACCCAACACTTTTATCGCGGCCAACGTCGGGGACAGTTCGATCTATTTAATCCACGAAAACAATATTGAACGAATATCGGTACCCCACACAGTGATCGCCGCTCAGAATGAACTGGAACCGGACCAGCGTACGGTCTACAGTCCGGATTTCCAACATATGCTCACGCGCGGTATCGGCATCGAAGCCGCAGTCGATCCAGATTTCTGCGAATCACAATGTTTCGACGGCGACCGCTTCATCATCTGTTCCGACGGACTGAGTGACAAGGTATCGCCGGCTGAAATCCTCAACCTGGCATCGAGCGCCCCCCCTCAGCGGATTTGCCGCGTACTGATCGATCTGGCCAATGAGCGCGGAGGGGACGATAACATTACGGTTGTGGTTCTGACGATCAAGATGTTGCAGGGGCTTTGGCCCCGGTTGAAACAAAAGCTTTTTTCGTTCCTGAATTAACAGATCCAGGGAACCGGTTGCCGTACAGAGGGCACCGCTTCCCGTTCCAACCCAGCGAAAAGGATCAAAAATGCCGAAGCTGACACTGAAATTCAAAAACAACCTCATCCAGACCTATAACATCGCCGCGGGTCGGTCGGTGACCATCGGCCGCCTGGAAAACAATGATATTGTGATCGAAAACCTGGCCGTATCCGGTCACCACGCCAAAATCGATTCAGTCGGTGATGGCTATCTGCTCACAGACCTGCAAAGCAAAAACGGGTGCTTCGTCAATGAGAAAATGGTGGCCTCCCATTGGCTGAGTCATGGCGACATTGTCAGCATCGGTAAGCATATGCTCCAATTCAGCTTCAAAAAAGGCGAAAATCGCCCCCCCGCCCCCCAGACGAATCAGCGGGATCAAACCATGGTCATGGATACCAGCCATTACCACGATATGCTGAATAAGAGCGGGGCCGCCGGTCGCGTGCTGGCCGAGTCCGGTAAACCGGTCGGGATACTTTCCTATCTGGCCGGGGGCGAAGGCGAAGTGGAACTCTCCCGCAAACTGATCAAGATCGGCAAGGATGCCGGCAGCGATATTGTGGTCAGCGGACTCACGGTGGGCAGCACCTCGGCCACGATCAGCAAAAGGCCCAGTAATTATGTTTTGAGTTATGTTTCCGGATTGTCGAAACCGAAAGTCAACGGCAAAGCCGTAAAACAATCCGTGGCCCTCAATGAATTCGACGTGATTGAAATCAGCTCCGTCAAGCTGCAGTTTTTTACCAAGGAGTAAGGGACCCGGAAAAACATCCATTCCGAATCCGAAAGGAAGAGACCGCCCACTCCCCATTGAAAATCGCCTATTTACACTACCACCTTAAAGCCGGCGGCGTTACGACGGTTATCCGCCATCAGATCCAGGCGCAGCCTTCTGCGACCGCATCGGTCGTCCTGAGCGGCGAAGCCCCTCCGGACCCTTTTCCGGCACCCGTTGTCACGGTACCGGGGATCGGATATGACGGCACGCCGGGAACCGAACAATCCGCTCCCAAGATCGCCTCCAATATCGACCACGCCATCGGGCGGCATTTCGGTGGCGCCGGGAAATGCGATCTGATCCACATTCACAACCCGACCCTGGCCAAAAACAGCCGGTTCCTCGACATCATCCGTCATTTACAGTCCATGGGATACCCACTGCTTCTGCAGATCCACGATTTTGCCGAAGATGGCCGACCCGCGGTCTATTATCGTGAGGCCGCCTACCCGGCCGATTGTCACTACAGCGTGATCAACCGACGGGATTATCACATTTTGCTGGAATCCGGTCTGGATCCCGACGGTCTGCACTTCCTGCCCAATGGCATACCGCCGGTCGAACACCGGCCCCCGGTAACCGGCGGTGACGATTTCATCCTGTTCCCGGTCCGGGCCATTCGACGCAAGAATATCGGCGAGGCGCTGCTGCTGTCACTTTTTTTGCCACCTGCCTGTCAAACCTATATCACCCTGCCGCCCAACAGTCCGGCGGATTTTCCGAGCTATCGCCATTGGCAGCGATTGGCGACGCAACGGTGTCTGCCCGTTCGTTTCGAGATGGGTCTGAAGAAAGATTTCCGAACCTTGCTCCAACAAGCCCGTCATGTGATTAGCACCAGTATTTCCGAGGGTTTCGGATTCGCCTTCCTTGAACCCTGGATGGCGGACAAAAACCTTGAGGGCCGCATCATCCCCGACATCTGTCGGGATTTCACCGCCGCCGGCATCGTGCTGGATCATCTCTACCCACAGCTTAAAATCCCAATGGATTGGATCGGACGCGATCTCGTGATGAAACGCTTCCAGGACTGCTATACCAAAAATAACCTTCTTTATGGTGTTGCGTCGCAAATGCATTCAGCCCAAGCCTTTACCGCACCGCTCCAACGGGCCGACACACTGGATTTCGGCCTGCTGGACGAACCCCTGCAGACCATGCTGATCGAGGCCGTGCAGACCCAACCTGCCAAACTCGAATTGCTTCCGGAATTAAATCCCGCCCTCCTTCGCATGGGACGCAAACCAACATCGCGCCGGCAAATTGCGCATAATCGCAAAAATATCCTGAATCGTTATGGTTTGCCGGCATATGGCCAACGTCTTCGGGCCATCTACCGCAGCGTTGTGAGCCGTTCCGTACATCATCAAATCGACAAGCAACGACTTTTGATGAAATTCTTTAATTTCAATAATTTCAGTTTATTGAAATGGAATACCTATAGTGACAAATTATAATTTGAAACCCAATTTGCGTGTCATGGAACCGCTGCCGACCGGCATGGCGCCCGGCGGCCAGCCCCGGGGCATGATTCACGCCATCCTTTTCGATATTTACGGCACACTTATCATCAGCGGGTCCGGTGATATCGGCATTGCCGAGGGCCAGTGCCGGCCGTCTGACGAACTGGCGTCATTGTTTCGCCATTTCCAGATCCCCTGGTCACCCGAGCAAATATCCCAAAAACTTTTCGCGGACATTCGCGATCATCACAAACGGTCCAACGACGCCGGCATCGACTACCCGGAGGTCCGGATCGACCGTATCTGGCAGCGAATTCTCAACTGGCCGGACATCGACCGTGTCCGCCAGCTGGCCGAAGCCTATGAAACAATCGTTAATCCGACCTATCCCATGCCGGGCCTCGATCAGGTCCTGGACACCCTGCGTCGCCGGAACATGCCGCTGGGCATCATTTCCAATGCCCAGTTTTTCACGCCCCGGCTTTTTAAGACTTTGTTAGGGGCGAGGCCTGAAAATCTGGGTTTTTCCAGGGACCTCACCTTTTATTCGTTCGAACTCGAACGGGCCAAACCATCTGTTTACCTCTATCAACACGCTGCCGCCAAACTGCAGACGCATGGCATCGCGCCCGAAGCGGTACTGTATGTGGGCAATGACATCCGCAACGATATCCGGCCGGCACAAGCAGTGGGTTTTCAGACGGCCTTATTCGCCGGGGACCGTCGTTCCCTCAGACTGCGTGAGGAGGATCCCGTCTGCCGGCATACGACCCCCGATCTGATCATTACCGACCTGCGCCAGCTTCTCGATCTTTCCATGGGGGCACCCCGTTCTCACCCGGACGAACAATCTTGACGAATCCGTCTGGAGTAGAACTTTTTACGCGCCCGTCAATATTAATGTGAAGTTGTTTTTGCGCGCAGCCTCAAACCGGAATAAGAATGTCAGGGGCTATCCGATCCGCAGGCGTCTTTATTGACTTGCAAAACTTGTATAATGCGCTATAATTCAGCGTTGATCAATGCCTGCCCATCTGGCCTGCCCATCTGCGGCTCTTTTCAGCCCCGCATGAGTACGAAAACGATTGAACTGCTGGTTGCCAGAAGGCCACGGAATTTTCATAATGCCATTGCCATCCCATATCAGGGCCATGTCCAAACCGGTGGCGATTCACGGCGCTTTTTATCCCGTACGGCCAATTGGTTCGTCACGCTTGCAAGGCATGGCCTTGACGATGGGCTAACGTTTTTTTAAACACTTTGAAACGGCAATACACAGGATGCCGCCTTTTTAATTAAATCGGAGACCATAACCGTTTTTTTACGGCACCGCGCCCCCTCCCGCACCAGCGGTGGTGTCCTGAACATCTATGTCAATTGAAATCATTACGCTTGTTATTCTACTGCTCCTTTCCGGATTTTTTTCTTCCGCTGAAACCGCATTGTTTTCCATCAGCAAAACCAAGGCCCGCCATCTGGCCAAAAGCGACCGTGTGGGCCGCCTGATCAACACCATGAAAGACGACCCCCATCGGCTGCTGAGCACCATCCTGATCGGCAATAACGTCGTGAACGTGGGCGCCTCAGCCCTGGCAACGTCCCTGGCGATCAGCATGTTCCCGGGCCATGCCGTTGGTATTGCCACCGGTGTGATGACGTTTCTGATCCTGGTTTTCGGTGAGGTGTTTCCCAAATCGATCGCCACCCGCAATAATGTCTTCATCGCCCGTCTGACCATTTACCCGGTCTACTGGCTCTCGATCGTCTTTTACCCGCTTCTCGTCTTTCTCAATTTCATCCCCCGGATTACCGGTAAAATCAAAAAATCGCCTCACGTCACGGAAGAGGAACTCATGACCATCGTGGAAGCGGTTGAAGAAGAGGGACAGATCAAAGAAGAAGAGAAAGAGTTTATCCACAACATATTTGAATTCGACGATACCGCCGCCTCGGAAATCATGACCCCGCGCGGCGACATGTTTGTGATTGAGGCGGATCTGAAACCCAGTCTTAGCGATATACTCGAATCGGGCTACACCCGTGTCCCGGTGATCGAAGGCGACATTGATCATGTCATTGGGATTCTCAATATCAAGGATTTGTTCCGGTACACGATTTCAGATAGCACCGAGGATGTCCGCCAAATCATGCGCCCCCCCTATTTCGTACCCGAGAACAAAAAACTGGATTCCCTGCTGCATCAGTTCAAAAAGCGGCGCAATCATATGGCCATCGTGGTGGATGAGCATGGGGGGGTATCCGGCCTGATTACATTAGAAGATGCCATCGAGGAAATTGTGGGGGATATTGCGGACGAGACCGACAAGGAAGAATCGCATATCGTCAAGCTCAAAGCCAAGGAATGGATCGTTCTGGGTAAATCGGATATCGACGAAATCAACCAGAAAATACCGATCAATATTCCGGATTCGAAGGAATACGACACCTTTTCCGGATACGTGCTATACAAAACCGGGCGCATACCCCAGGAAAACGAAGAGATTCTGATCGACGGTTTCAGCATTACCGTCAAAGAAGTCGACGGGGTACGTATCAAGAAATATCTGATTCGGCAGAATTAGGGCCGTATTGCAGCGGCCGCCGACAAGGCCAGCCCGACAACACGCACCGCACCCGTTCTATTTCCTATTCTTTTACACGCTCCACGTATTGCCCCGTGCGCGTATTGATACGAACCAACTCGCCTTCTTCGACAAACGGCGGCACTTGAAGCTCATAACCGGTTTCAAGAGTGGCCGGTTTGGTATCCCCGGAAGCCGTATCCCCTTTCACCCACGGATCGGCCTTGACGATGCGAAGTTCGATAAATATCGGCAGGGTCACACCGATGGCCTGCCCATCGAAAAGAAGAACGCTGCAGACCGTATTTTCTTTTAGTAAGCTGGTGACATCACCCATCTGTTCCCGGGTTATAAATTCCTGATCATAGGTGGACGTGTTCATGAAACAATAAGTGTCGCCGTCCTGGTACAGGTACTCCATTTCAGTTTCTTCGAGGTTGGCCGGATTTATTTTCTCACTGGAACGCCAGGTTTTGTCGAACTGTGCGCCGGTGACCATGTTCTTTAATTTGCATTTATACAAGGCCTTCCCTTTTCCGGGTTTTACGAATTCAAATTGGGTAATGACGTAAGGGTAGCCGTCGATTTCCACTTTCAGCCCTTTACGCAGATCTCCGGATTCATACATCTGGTTGCCTCCATTTTCCCCGTCGCTACGGCTGTCAGACACGGCTCGATGCCGTCGACAGCGGGTTCATTCGACAGGGCCAGTTGATTCAGGCTGGTCGTCGCGCTTCCTGCACAAAACGACGGACACGCCCGCGGTCTTTACGAAAACGAATCGGCCGGCCCTGCCGATCCACCTGATTGGTAGCGGTACAACTGTCCACGCCTTCAGAGGCCACCGTGGCAATACCGGCGTGTACATTTTCCGGTGAAAGCCCGCCGGCCAGAATAACAGGTATGCGAGCCTGGCGCACGAGCTCCCGAGCAACCTGCCAGTCGCATGTTTGTCCAGTAATCCCCACAAAGCCGCTTACCGGCTGTTCAACCGGTGCATTCGCTGCACTCAACAAGGTGTCGGTTAGAAAGTAATCACTCCAGGCCTCAAATTTTGCGGCCAGGGCGAGGGTCGGAACGGCGTTGGACATCTCAGGCCTCCCAATCGGTATCGAACGCATGATCTTAACATCCGGGTATTCTTCGCGCACCGCCTGCTGGGTTGCCAGAAGGGTCTGGCAGTCATCCTGAGCGGACGAATCTAGCGGGAGGGCTTCACAAAAATGGATAATGTCGGGATGATAATGGTCAAGCACCTGCCGGATATCGTCCAGGCCGCTGAAAAGCGGAATCAGACTGCTGATTTTTCCTGATGATTGGACAAGCCTGACGGTCTCGCCGAGCTTGTCGTCCTTCCAGTCTTCGGAAGACAACACAACACTGCCGATATGGTCGACGCCGTCTTCGATGACGCCTTCTGCTTCCGAAGGGGTCTGAATTTCGTAAATCTGAATGATCGGCGTATTCACCATCAATGTGTTTCACCCAGTTGCCCGGCGGCTTCGTCCGTATTGTAGTTATTCAATGCTGGAAGTAATTCAAGGCTTTAAAATTCGGTTGACTTTTGCTGCGGTCTCTAACATATTCAGCCTGATTTCGCAAATGGCGCAAGCGCGGATAATCTGTGATGCGGCGCCATCGCAACGGCGTTTCTGCAAGGCGCCCCTATTGAGGTTGATATGATTCTGATTATTGATTTTGGCTCCCAGTTTAATCAGCTCATTGCCCGGCGTGTAAGAGAATGCAAGGTTTATTGCCGGATTGAAGCCCCCACCGTCAGCATTGATGCCGTACGATCTCTGGCACCGGAGGGGATCATCCTGTCGGGTGGCCCGGCGAGCATATATGAAGCCTCCAGCCCTAAAATCGACCCGGGCATCCTGGATTTGGGAATTCCGATTTTGGGCATCTGCTACGGCCTGCAATTCATGGTGCAGGCCTTGGGCGGCAAGGTAAACCGATCGAACAAACGCGAATACGGATTTGCCGAGTTCAGGATAAAAAAACCAGACCCGCTTTTCAGCTCGATCCCCGAACACACGACCTGCTGGATGAGCCACGGCGATTCTATTTCCAAACTGCCCCCCGGATTCACCATTGCCGGATCCACTGAAAATCCCCGTATTGCCGCCGTCTATCACCGCTATAAAAAACTCTTCGGACTTCAATTTCATCCCGAGGTTGAACACACCCCCCAGGGTCAGAAGATGCTGCACAATTTCCTTTTCAAGGTTTGCGGCTGCAAACGTTCATGGACCATGCAATCCTTTGCCGATCAAGCGATCGAAAACATTCGGGCGCGGGTTCAGGACCGCAGGGTTATTCTGGGTTTAAGCGGCGGGGTGGATTCATCCGTCACGGCCGTATTGCTCCATAAAGCCATTGGTCGCAACCTGACCTGTATATTTGTCGACAACGGACTGCTTCGCAAAGACGAGGCCTTGAAACTCAAGGCGGTTCTTAAGAAGAACCTTCGGATCAACATTCGTTTCGTCCAGGCCCGCCGCCTGTTCCTAAAACCCCTCAAAGATGTGGTCGATCCGGAGCGCAAGCGCAAGATCATCGGCAAAATATTCCTGGACGTTTTCGAAGCTGAAGCCAAAAAAATCAAGCGGGTCGAATATCTGGCCCAGGGCACCCTGTACCCGGATATCATTGAATCCAAATCCGCTTTTGGCGGCCCGACGGCTGTTATCAAATCCCATCATAACGTTGGGGGGCTGCCGAAGAAAATGAAGCTGAAACTGGTCGAACCGCTGATGTACCTGTTCAAGGACGAGGTCCGTCAACTGGGAAAAACCCTGAAATTGCCCGATGAGCTGATCTGGCGTCAGCCTTTTCCGGGACCGGGCCTGGCAATCCGCATCATTGGCGCCATTACGACCAAAAGGCTCCGAATTCTAAGGGAAGCCGACCACATCTTAATGCAAGAAATCAAAGCCGCCGGCTATTACAAACGGTTATGGCAATCCTTTGCCGTATTGTTGCCGATAAAAAGTGTTGGTGTCATGGGTGACCAGCGCACGTATGAAAATATTCTGGCCGTTCGGGCCGTAACGAGCAAAGACGCCATGACGGCGGACTGGGCCAGGCTGCCCCACAAACTGCTCAGTCGCATTGCCAACCGCATCATTAACGAAGTTGATGGTGTCAACCGTGTGGTTTACGATATCAGTTCAAAGCCACCCAGTACCATCGAATGGGAATAGCCCGATGACGGAGAACGAAACCTCAAGCTTTCGCCTGGGTTCGGGTCCGCTCGAAGAAACCCGGGAAGTGCCGGCCCAGGACGATACGGTTCTTCAACTCAGGATAAATAAGCTGACGCGCCGCATCCGGAGAACATCCATGCTTTTGTTCTTGCTGATGATCGTGATGTTCGCATTGGGATATTGGGATCTGCAGGGGCGTTTTTCCCAGCAGGCCAACACCGGCAATCGTGAAATTAAAAACATCACGGCCGTATTCGATGACCGCCTCAACGAACTCGACCAGAATTTTATCCTGATTGAAAAAAAACTTGGAGAAGATTTTGGAAAACTGGACAAACTGACCGTGAAACTGCAAAAAGATATTGGCCAACTGCGGAAAAAACTGGATGCGATTGACTTGTCCGGAACGATGCAAAAAGAGAAAAAAGCCATGTTGTTTCAGATGCAAAAAGAATTTGCGCCGCTAAAAAAAGATATCGACAGCCTATCTCAAAACATGGGGGCCTTTGATCAACGGATTCAAACCCAACTGGCGCCCCTGAAAAAACAAATCAGCCAGACCCAAACCGATTTAGGTACCCTTCAGAAAGACGTCCGGACTTCCACCAATGAAAGTATCGGCAAGGACGATCTGGCGCTGGAAATGTTAAAAGTTAAAAAAGCCTATCAGCAGCAAATTACCTCGCAAGCGGCCACCATTCGCAAACAGGTCGGCCTGATAACGGAACGGCTT
>JAERRP010000194.1 GCA_016735415.1 Desulfobacterales bacterium
GTTGATCGACATGATCTTTAACCTGCTCATCTTTTTTCTGTTGACGGCCAGGTTTGTTCTGGAATCGGGCGTGGTGGAATATCGGCCCGAGGCGGCGACGGCCGAAAAAAAAGAGGCCGTCGGCATGGTGGTGGGTATTACCCGGGAAAGCCATATTTTCATTGACGGCCGGCAGGTGGATCTTCGGCGGGTCCGCGGTCTGGTGGAGGTCTTTCTGGTTGAAAACGCGAAAGGCGGGGTTATTATCGATGCCGACGAATCGTGTCCCACCGGGCGCTTGGTGGCGGTGCTGGACCAATGCCGCATGGCCGGTGCGGAGAACATCGCAGTTGCGGCCGGGAGGAAGGAGTGAGACGGATCGGGCGCATGGGTGGAAACTATCTCCATCTGCCGTTTCTGGTTACGGTTGCCGCATTGGTCAGCATGGGGATCTTTGCCCTTGTCCCCTTGTTGATGCGCCAGACATCCTGCCAATCGCATCTTCCCGGGGCCTCCTACGCCCTCCTGATCCCCGTCAAATCGGTCCCGGATCCCATACAACCGGAGCATGACCCGGAGCCGCTACCCGAGGAGCCGGAGATCGAGGTTAAAACACCGGATATTCCTGAGATCGAGCCGCCGGAATTGGAACACCCCGAGATGGAGCCGCCCGAGGTCGCCCGTGAACCCCTGGATATGACCCCTTTGGAACCGCTGAACCTGGAGCCGCCGGTTCCCGAATCGCCGCAGATCCGAACGCCGGCGCTCCATGTTGTTTCTCTGAGTGCACTGCCGGCCCAGTCCTGCCCCATGAATTTGAAAGTGAATCTCAGGGTGGGAAAGGCGCCCGTGCCCAAGGCCGCGGCACGACCGGGGGTCCTCCAAAAGCCGGTCAATACAAACGCGCGGTTCGGTATGGATGAGGTGGATCAGAAGCCGGTCGGCATTGGCGTGCTCAAGCCCCACTATCCTTTCAGCGCCAAACGCAGGGGCATCGAGGGTTATGTTACCGTTCGGTTTTTGGTGGATCGAATGGGAAAGGCTCGGGAACTCACCATCCTCGATGCCGAACCGTCCGGTATTTTTGATCGGGCAGTGCTCAAGACAGTGCCCCGGTGGCGGTTCAAGCCCGGGAAAAAGGCCGGTCGACCGGTGGGTACCTGGGTCAAGATGACCATCCGATTTGAACTGGGAGACAATGCGTAAGCTTGGGATTATCCTCCTTGCCGCCGTGGCGGGCGTGCTGGCGCCATGGATGTGGGTGGAAGGCGCCGAACCTGCCCGTTGTCCCCGGAACCCCGAGCCCATGTCCGAAGCCCTTCATTGGGTGATCACCGAGGCGGAAAGGGCTGCCGGGGCCGGCGATTTTAAAGACGCTGCCGCAATCGTTGAAAACCACCTTGAAACGCACACAGGGGAAACCCATCCCTATCCTTACTATGATGCGGGTTATTTTCTCCACAAGGCCGGAAACCGCGATGCGGCCATGGGTTACTTGCGAAAATCGGTCCAGTTGAATCCCTGCTTCACCGAGGCATGGCAACTCCTGGCTTCCCTCCATCAGGAGGCCGGGCAATTCAAACAGGCTGCAACCGCCCTCGAAAAGGCGGCTGCCATTACAAAGGCCCCCCGGATATGGTATCAGACGGCGGTGCTCTGGCTGGAAGCCGGTTTTCCCAAGAAGACATTGGCCGCGCTTGCGACGCTGCGCCATGAGCGCCGGAAGGAGCCGGACTGGTATGTGGCGGCGGCGCGCGCCCATCAAGATCTGAAACAGAGCGGCCGTGCGGCTGAAGCCTTTGCATCGGCATATGCCTTGTCCCAGGATCCCGAACATTTATATCAGTGCGCCGTCTTCCGGTTGGAAGCCGAAGACCCGGGGAAGGCCCTGCCGCTGCTCAAACAATTGACGAGCACTGCCTCCCCGAAATCCCACTGGCTGGTGGCTTTATCAAATACCCTGAAGGTGTTAAAGAAAAAGGAAGAGACGGCCCGGACCATGGAGCGGGCAGCCGGGATTGGCAGAGATCCCAATCTCTACTACCATGCGGCCTACCTCCGGCTCGAGGCAAACCGGCCCAAAAAGGCGCGCTCACTGCTGGAGAAGCTGGCCAACCGGAAACGCCCCCGGGTAGAATGGCTTCTTCCCCTTGCCCACACCTAGATGATGCTGGATCAAATCAAAGCGGCCGCCGTCACCATGGATCGGGTGGTCCGATACGAGCTAGGTTTCGTTTTGTTCAGGCCTCTGGAAAGCCCTCTTTCATTTTGTTGTTTTACCCC
>JAERRP010000476.1 GCA_016735415.1 Desulfobacterales bacterium
CTGGTAAGGACGGTGACAGCCAGTACTTTTACCTCGTTTTTTTCAGCCACGGCAGCTTCAATTATCGGTTTATTGCCGTGAACCGTAACAAAAGTAACGTTTTTACCCTTAAGCTGTTTTATGATCAGACCAACCGTTTCAGGGATATCAAAAATTTTCAGATCGACCATAACCTTGTTGCCCCGACCAGTGATATAGTCAATTACCGGCCACCATCCGGCCAGGAATAACTGCATGCCGACCTTAAAAAATTTAATGTGGTTATCCAGCTTCTCGACCCATCTTTTAGCCTCTTCTGCATCAGAAAAATCCAAAGCAAAAATTATCCGTTCGTTTAAAGGAATGTTTTTCATAGCTTAAGCATCTCTTTTATTTTTCATGAGTTGTAATAGTTTCAAGTAGTTCGTCGGAATGCTGGTATATGTCTATACTTAATTAATTAAATTTCCCCAAGGCTTTTTGGGCGAGTCCTTGGTTGATTTTATTGTTTGGCATAATTAACTAAAGTTGTGTATGATCTCCACAATAATATCAAAACAGCTTGCAAACTTCTTATGAGCCAGGCAGACATAAAACTCATAAAAAAAGGAGTTGAAAGATAACCGTATTAAATACTTTGATTAATATTGAAGCCGATGTGCGGAATTGAACCGCAGACCTGCTGATTACGAATCAGCTGCTCTACCAACTGAGCTACATCGGCCCAAAAAAATAAATTAAAAATATAGGTTTGGTTCTAATTTCGGCCACATACTGAGCTATTGACATTTGATGGCCAATGTTCTGGTCACCTTTAAAAATATATCACGCATAAAATCCAATGGTCAAGATAAAAAATATGCTTAATAAATTTATAATTAAACGGTTAATTGCATTCATTCTATTGTTTTTTACCTTTTCGATCTCAGTTGAGGCAAGAACATTTAAAGTAGCCAGCTATAATGTTGAGAATCTTTTTGATCTAAAAAGAGATGGAACGGAATATTCAACATATATACCTGATAGCCATTCCGGATGGAACAGGGTGATGCTTGATAAAAAAATATCAAACCTTGCACGGGTCATTAAGGGGCTGAATGCCGAGGTGGTGGCATTGCAGGAAATTGAATCAAAAAACGCACTGATTTTGCTGGTTAAAAAATTGAAAAGTAATGCTGTTAATTACCCATACTATCAAATAACAACAGCAAAGCCGACTGCGGTTAAATGTGCGATTATTTCAAAATTTCCAATTATAAATAAAAAAGAGATAAAAGTGGACGATGAGTCTGCCAGAAATATTTTACAAATTACTCTCAATATAGACGGAGTGCCATTAATTGTTTTCGTGAATCACTGGAAATCAAGAAGAGGCCCCGAAAGCTGCAGGATTAAATATGCAAAGGCTCTTAAAAAAGAAATTGATAAACTGCCGGATGATTCCGACTTCATCCTTACAGGCGATTTTAATTCAGGCTATAATGAATACAAAACTATTAAATATTCAGACAGGTTAAACGATACAGGGGGGATAACCGGAATAAATCATATCCTTATGACTATTAAAGGTTCCAGGATGATTAATGAGGATTTTTTAATAAAACAAAAAGGGAATGAATATCTTTACAACCTCTGGCTTGAGCTTGGCAAGGGTAGGCGCTGGTCGTATCTTTTTTTTGGCAAAAAGAGAAGTCTGGATAATATGATAATATCAAAAGGACTGTATGACAATAAAGGTATATCCTATGTAAACAATTCGTTTGACAAATTTTCGCCTAAGTATCTGTTCTATAAAAAGGGTATTTATCGCTGGCAAATATCCAAAAGAGGAAAGGGGCGGCATCTTGGCAAAGGTTATTCTGACCATATTCCTGTATTTGCATTATTTTCAACAAAATAAAAAAAAGCCACAACTTTTTGAAGTTGTGGCTTAAAATAATTAAAACTAAATAAATGGTGCCGAAGGCCGGACTTGAACCGGCACGGGCGTAGCCCACTACCCCCTCAAGATAGCGTGTCTACCAAATTCCACCACTTCGGCACAAAAGCGTGTGTTGTACGTCTATTTGTTTTCGGCCGGGGCTGAGGGGGCCGCCGGGGTTTGGGTGCCCGCGCTGCCGGTACCTGCTTCGGGCGTCGCCGGGGCCGATTGTTCCACCGGGACCGGGGCGCCGTCCATTAGGGATTTGCTGGTTTGCCCGCCGGACATATAAGCCAGGGTCAGGGACGTCAGCATGAAGATGACGGCCACCACCGTGGTGGCCTTGCCCAGGAACGTACTGGCGCCGGTACTGCCGAAGAGGGTCTGGCTGGAGCCGCCCCCGAAAGCGGCGCCCATGTCGGCGCCTTTGCCGGTCTGCAGAAGAACGATCATGATCAGTGCGATACAGACGAGAATGTGCAATCCAATAACGAGAACAGACATAATTTTTTCGATTCGTTCTTAATCACCCAACTTAACGATTTGAGCGAAAGTTTCCGGTTCCAGACTGGCGCCGCCGACGAGGGCGCCGTCAATATCGTTCATGCGCATCAAATCGGCGATGTTGTTCGGTTTAACACTGCCGCCGTAAAGGATTCGCGTCGCTTCGGCGACCTGTTCGTCATAAAACTTTCGAAGCAGGTCGCGAATGAAGGCATGGACTTCCTGAGCCTGGTCCCGGGTTGCGGTTTTACCGGTGCCGATGGCCCATACGGGCTCATAGGCAACAACCAGATCACCGGGCTTCTGTAAAGACACGTTTTCTAAACCTAATCGAACCTGTTTGTCAAGCACGGAAAAGGTCTGGCCGGCTTCGCGTTCCGCTTCAGTTTCACCGATGCAGAGCACCGGTGCTAAGCCCGCGGCAAGGGCCGCCAGGACCTTGCGATTGACATCCTGATCGGTTTCGCCGAACAAATGGCGCCGTTCCGAGTGGCCGATGATCGCATAGCGGCATCCGGCGGCCTTGATCATGCCGGGGGCGATTTCGCCGGTAAAGGCGCCTTCGGATTCCCAATGAAGATTCTGGGCCCCCAGGGCAATGGACGATCCCTGGAGGGCGTCGAATACCGACCCCAGAGCCGTGAAGGGGGGGGCGATCATGACATCCACGCCGGAAATCCCGGCGATCAGGTTATTGAGCGACCGGGCCGTTTCGGCGGCTTCGGTTCCGGTTTTATACATTTTCCAGTTTCCGGCAATGAACGGTGTGCGCGTGGTCATGGCGGTACTCCTCTCCTTGGGGGTCTAAACTTCAGCTTGCGGGCAGGCGGCTATAGTTGGGCTCCGAGCATCGCAGCCAGGTCCACCATGCGGTTGGAGTAGCCCGTTTCATTGTCGTACCATGACAGGACCTTGACCATGTTATCGATGACATCGGTGGTCAGCGCATCCACGGTGGAAGAGAGTGGACAGCCGTTGTAATCGGTGGATACGAGCGGCGTTTCGCTGTAGCCCATAATACCGGCCAGGGTCGATTCAGAAGCCGCTTTGAGCGCTTCGTTGACGTCCGACACAGTAATGCCGGCTTTTTCCACCGTGACGACGACATCGACGATCGACACGTTGGGTGTCGGCACCCGTACGGCCAGACCGTTCAATTTGCCGGCCAGCTCGGGGATCACAAGGGCGACGGCGCGGGCGGCGCCGGTGGTGGTCGGAATCATCGAAAGGGCGGCGGCCCTGGCACGGCGCAGGTCCTTGTGCGGGAAATCGAGCAAGCGCTGGTCGCCGGTATAGGCGTGAATCGTGGTCATCAGCCCGCTGCGGATGCCGAAGTTTTCCAATAACACCTTGGCCACGGGTGCCAGACAGTTGGTGGTGCAGGAGGCGTTGGAAATGATGTGGTGCTGGCGGGGATCGTACTGGCTGGAATTGACCCCCATGACGATGGTGGCGTCCGGGTCGCTGGCGGGTGCCGAAATAATGACCTTGCGGGCGCCCGCACTGAGATGTTGGGCAGCGTTTTCACGGTCGCGGAACAGGCCGGTGCATTCCATGGCAATATCGACCCCGTGGTTTTTCCAGGGCAGCTGATCCGGGTTCTTGATGGCGGTCACCGGGATCAGGGTGCCGTTGACCTTGATGCCGTTCTCGGTGGGTTCGACTTCCGCATCCAGTTTGCCGTGAACCGAATCATAGGCCAGCAAATGGGCCATAGTGGCCGGGTCCGTCAAATCATTGATGGCCACGACCTGGATGTCAGGGTGTGTCAGGGCGGCCCGGAAGACGACCCGGCCGATTCTGCCGAAACCGTTGATTGCTATTTTAACGCTCATAGTATCTCCTTAAGGTTTTTGGCCATGACCAGGGCGTCTTCCCCGGCTGGCAGGTAGTAACATTTCCGTTCGCCGTTTGTTTCGAAACCCAGGCGGGCATAGAGGCCGAAAGCGGCCGAATTGGATCATCGAACTTCGAGGATGGCGCGCGCGCAGCCTTCACGAGCAGTTTGTGCGAGGGCCTGGGTGGCCAACCGGGACGCCAAGCCCTGACGGCGCTGTTCGGGCGCCACGGCCAGTTTCACGATGCGGATCTGGTCCATCCGGATGCGAAGAAAAATATAGGCCCCCACGTCAAGCGGGGCCAAGCGATCCTCAGGCTTCAGAATAAAAGCCCGGGCGTCCGGATTCGCCAGTTCGTCCTTGATGGCTGATCGCTCCCAGGGTTGTGCAAATGACTGGACTTCCATCGTGGTAACGGTATCCAGATCTTCAGGGCAAAACGGCAGGAATAACCATGGGTTCAAATTACTGGCCCCGCTTGTTGCCTTTCAGGATTCCGCTGGCCAGCGATATGCTTCTTTTCCCAAAAGCTTCCAGGGCGACGGCCAGTGCGCTGAGTTCCTTTTCCTGGCGGGCACTGTCGGCCTTGACCAGGATCGGGAGGTTGACCCCGGAAATGACTTCAACTTTACCCTCTTCCAGAAAGGAGTAGCTCAGGTTGGAAGGGGTCCCGCCAAACATGTCCGTAAGAATAAGCACGCCTTGCTCCTGACGCACCTTCCTGATCGCACTTTCAATTCGGGACCGTAATTTTTCTGCATTTTCTTTCAGGTCAATCGATACGGCCAGGGTTGCCTCGGGTTTACTTCCCAGAATGAACTCGGCCGCCTCGATTAAAGCGGCGCCTAAATGACTGTGCGTAACGATGACTATTCCGATCATAAGTCCTCTTTGTATAGTGCCTAAATCAAACGATACGACGGGTCGCAATTGCCGCTTAACCTATGGTGAAGGTGCGCGTGTGAATTCTGGCCCGCTAATCGCGTCGGCGGAACAGTTTCGTAAAATGCATAACGTTAACATACTGTTTAAACACTAAACTATAAGACTGGATTCACCTTCTGCAATATGGGAAGCGTTTTTTTAGCGATGTTTCGTCCGGAGGCATAGAGGGGGCCGCTATAAAGCCATTCCCGACGATTGACAGATGTTTGCCGCCTGAGGAGGGCAGCGGCCTCCGCCTCCAGAGCTGCATTTTGAGTCGAGACCTGATCGGCGCCGGACAGCAGGGACATTAATCCGAGGCGTCTTCAGGCGAAGTTTGGGGCGGCCGCGCTTTGCGCGGTTGTCGGCCGATATCGCGGTGCGTAATTTCAACATTCAGGCCCTGATTCCGTATGTGTTCAAACAGGCAGCGCGACATGGTGACCGAGCGATGGTGGCCACCGGTGCATCCCACGGCGATGGTGAGATAGGCTTTGCCCTCTTTTTCATAGAGCGGGATCAGGAAGTCCAGCAAATTAAAATAGTTTTTGATAAAAATACCGCTGTTGGGATCGTTCAGGACAAAATCCCGCACGCGTGAAGACTCGCCATCCAGGGCCTTGAGTTCGGGTTGGAAATAAGGATTGGCGAGGAAGCGTACATCGATAACCAAATCGGCACTGGGCGGCAGACCGTATTTAAAGCCGAAGGACATGACATGGATCTGCATCCGGGGAAGATCGTCGCTGCGGATCCATTCGCGAATAACGGCCTTGAGTTGATGAACCGTGAAATCCGTGCTGTCGATTATGCGTTGGGCCCTGGCGCGTAGCGGGGCCAATTCAGCTCTTTCTTTCTGAATGACTTCCGCCAGGTTGGCACCCCGGCCCATCGGATGGTAGCGCCGGGTCTGACTGTAGCGGCGCAGCAGGGCCTGGCTGCTGGCCTCCAAAAAGAAGATTTCCAGTCGATATCCGACTTCACGAAGCGCGGCAAAGACGGCCGGGTGCTGACCGATAAAATTCTTTTGGCGGACATCCATCCCAAATGCCAGACCGGGGATTTCAGTGGTGCGCTCGAACGGCATTTCAAGGAATTTGGGCAGGAGCGCCACCGGCATGTTGTCGACGCAGTAATAGCCGGCGTCTTCCATAACGTCGATGGCCGTGCTTTTTCCCGATCCGGACAGTCCGGTGATAATGATGATTTTTGTGGGTATCATGGGCCTGGGGACAATCGTGGCACCAGGCCGCAGAGGACGCGGCTCTTAAAAGTCTTCGTCTTCCTCGGCGAGGATGGTGTTGAGTTCGTCAACGCTTGACGCTTCCATCAGACGTTCCTTGAAGGGTTCGTTTTTCAAGATGCGGGATATCCGGGCCAGTACTTTCAAGTGTAATCCAGTGGAATTTTCAGGCGTAATCAGAAGGAAAAAAATGTGGGTCGGCCGGTTGTCCAGGGATTCGAAGTCGACCCCCTGACGGCTGATGCCGAATCCAAGCACCAGGTTTTCCAGGGCCTTCAACTTACCGTGCGGTATGCCGATACCCCCACCGATGCCGGTGCTTCCCAAACGTTCCCTTTCGAGTAAAACGCGTACAACCGTCTCGACATCGACATCGGCGATTCGAGCTACCGGGGTGGCAAGTTCTTCCAAAACTCCTTTTTTGTCCCGGGATTTTAAATCGGCGATGATGGCATCGCGTGTAAGGACGTCGAGTATCTTCATTTTATCGGTCGCCGTATCGGTTGATTTGAACCTTAGTCAAAAAGGAGCGGCCGCGGCTTAAGTTGAAAGGCCGCCCGCCGCTCCGCGATTTCAATTGCGATGGTTAGCTGTTCGGCTGAATCAGGCCCAGATCACCATCGTGGCGGCGGTAGAGCACATTGATCTGATCCGTGCGCGCGTTGGTGAAAACCAGGAAATTGTCACTGGTTAAATCCATCTGGAGAACGGCTTCGTCCACATCCATCGGCTTATAGTCCATACTCTTGATTTTGACCTGTTTGGGCAGGTCTTCTTCCATCTCGGCCGGAAGCCCGCCTCTGCTGGTCCGGGCCTTGGCCTTGGCTTTGGAACGGCGCTCGCGGGTTTTTTCCTTGCCTTTCTTGATCTGCTTTTCAAGTTTGTCGAGCACCATGTCAATAGCGGAATACATATCTTCGGTTTCTTCTTTGCCGTTGATATTCATCCGGTCGCCGTTGATGTTGATTTCAGCGATGTGACGAAATTTTTCGACCCGCAGGACAACGCTGGCGCCGGCCGGATTATCCATCAAACGATCAAAGCGGTCGAGCTTGTCGGAGACGTAATTTCTCAAATGTTCGGAAGAATCCAGATTTTTAAATGTTACCGCTGTCTGCATATTTGCCCTCCTTATATCTGTTTGCGTTTGTTGGACGGCAAGACACCAAGAATCTCCCGATACTTCGCAACCGTGCGGCGTGCTATATTGATATCGGCCTCCTTTAGTAGTTTTGCGATTTTATCGTCGCTGTACGGCTTACGGGGATTTTCGTTGGCAATTATGTCCTTTATCTTCTGCTGTACACTGGCTGAAGCGATTTCACCGCTGTGGCCCTTGCGGATGGAACTGTTAAAAAAGTATTTGAGCTCGAAAATGCCCTGGGGCGTGTAAGCATATTTATTGGTGGTAACGCGCGAGATGGTCGATTCGTGCATCTCGATATCCTGGGCCACGTCGCGCAGGACCATCGGTTTGAGATGGGCAATGCCTTTTTCGAAGAAGGCACGCTGATACCGCAGGATACTGTCCATCACTTTGTAGATCGTCTTCTGGCGCTGGTGAATGCTTTTGATCAACCAGGCCGCCGACCGCATTTTCTCCTGGATGTAATTGGCGGCCTCCCCCGGCAGTTTCTCTTTCTGGCTCAAGGATTTTTTATACAGGGAATTGACACGCAGCTTGGGCATGCCGTCGTCGTTGAGCATGATGACGAAATCGTCCTCGACCTTGTAAACGTAAATATCCGGTATGATATATTGCGGGGTTTCGTCGCTGAACTCGCGTCCCGGGCGGGGTTCGAGGCTGCGGATCAGGTTGACGGCTTCGACGTCCTCGTCGAATTTGACTTTGAGAGCCCGGCTGATCGCTTTGTAGTTCTTGTTCTCGAGGTGGTTCATGTGGTTTTCGATAATCGCCACGATCAGCGGTGTTTCGATCTTCAGATGGCAGGCCTGAATCATGAGGCACTCGCCCAGATTGCGGGCTGCAACCCCTACCGGGTCAAAAGATTGAACCAATTCCAGGGCGTCCTGGACTTGCTTCGGGGTTGCACCGCTGATCTCAACCAGTTCATCCAGCGGAACATCCAGATAGCCGTCCTTGTTCAGGTTTCCGATGATCAAGCTGCCCAATTCCTGTTCATATTCGGCGGGAAAACTCATGGCCAGCTGCCAGATCAGGTGGTCGTTCAGGGATTCCTTTTTGGAAATGAACGCTTCATAGCGGGGGGCCTCCCGGCTTTCGGTTTCGAAACTGGTACGGCCCACCGAATTGTATTCATCAATGTAATTGCTCCAGTCGATATCATCCTGAAGTTTTTCATCGATAGTCACTTCTTTGTTTTCGGTGCTATCGACCTCGGCCTTTTCGGTCTGTTCCGTGCTCTGGTCGTCCTGCTGTGTTTCCTGAACTTCTTCCAGGGCTGGATTCTCTTCCAGTTCCTGGTGAATCGTGTCCAGGAGTTCCAGACGGGATAGCTGCAACAGTTTGATCGCCATTTGAAGCTGGGGCGTCATGATGAGCTGCTGGGTGAGCTTGAGCTGCTGTCTTAATTCGAGTGCCATATCAAAGTCTGAATTCGTCTCCCAAATAAATTCGCCGGGCAGTTTTGCTGTCGATTATCTGTTGGGGCGGCCCGGATTCGATAACCTGGCCGTCGTTGAGAATATAGGCTCGGTCACAAACATCGAGTGTTTCGCGCACATTGTGATCGGAAATCAAAACGCCGATGCCGCGCTGTTTCAAATGGCCGATAATATTCTTGATATCGATGACGGCCAGTGGGTCGACACCCGCAAAGGGTTCGTCCAGCAGGATAAAGGCAGGATCGATCGCCAGGGAGCGGGAAATTTCCAGTCGCCGTTTTTCACCACCGGAAAGCACCGCGGCCCGCTGGCCGGCCAGGTGCGCGATCCCCAGTTCTTCAAGCAACATCTCGGAACGGGCCTGCCGCTCGCGCCGGTCGATCGGCAGCATTTCCAGTATGGCCAGGATATTATCACGAACCGTCAGTTTGCGAAAGATGGAAGTTTCCTGCGGAAGGTAGCCAATGCCCTTGCGAGCGCGAATGTGCATGGGATCGGCCGTCAGGTCCTCCGACCCGATGCGGACTTTGCCCTCGTTGGGTCGAACCATCCCCACAACGAGGTAAAAAGTGGTTGTTTTCCCGGCGCCGTTGGGTCCCAGAAGGCCCACCACGCTGCCACTGTCGACCGTCAGGCTGACATTGTTGACAACTTTGCGCCCCCCGTATTGCTTGACCAGGTTTTCAACGGACAGGGCGGTCATCTATGTCGTACCAAGGCCGGTGGTTTCAAGCGTGATAGCCCCCTTTGGTCTCTACGGTCAGTCTGCCTTTGCATCAATCGCTGCCTTTGCCGCCCGGAAAGAAAATCGCCGTAACCCGTTTTTCAGGGCTACCTTCAACCTTAATACGATCCTCGGTCCTGTAAAGGGTTATTTTTGATCCGATGATCGTGTTGGGGCCGTCGATAACCGTGGTGTTTTCGCCAATGAGCTGCAGGGTCTCCTGATCGCTGAGATAGACGGCTTTATCGGATTTGGCCGTGCGGCCATCGAAAAGAATGACCACATTGCCCGTTGCTTCGATTTTTTCGATCTTGGCACTTTCGGATGGCGTTTCCGATTTTTGCGGGTCCGCATCGGGGTGATAGCGGATGAGCAGTTCGTCGGAATGGATCACCGTTGTCCCCTGGACCACCTTTACCTTGCCTTTGAAAAGGAAGCTGCGGTCCTTGTTGTCGGCCTCCAGTGTATCGGAGGTGATGTGGATTTTTTCCGTGCTGTTCAACGGCGTTGCCATGGGGCCTTCCTGCCCCCACAGCGGCACGATCACGATCCATGTTACCAGAATCATAACGATTTTCAAAATGAACCGATCTACGGTCTTACATGAGCGATTGATTGGCGGCATCGATCTGTCCTTCAACCGCACCATTGAAAAACGCCTTTTCCGAAGCCAGGTCGATTTGCATGGCATCGGCGCGCAATTCGAAGTCCCGGCCCGATATGCGAATTGGCGACTGGCTGGCGATATGGCGCGTTTTATGGTTGTATTCAATCATTTCAGTCAGCAGGGCATAGTCGTCTTTTTGCACGCGGACATTCCCCGATACCCGCATGTCGTTGCTGTCGGTATTGATGATGCCTTTTTGCCCCTCCATGTTGACCTTTTCGCCATTATCCATAAAAAAAGTGACTTTGACGTCTTTGAAGACGGCTTCCCGGGAGCTTTCCGAGTAATGCGCCGAGGTGGCCTCGAGGATCCATTCCTTCTTTCCTTCGCGGACGGCCGTATGGCGGATTTCACCCAGCACGATGTTGGCGCCTTCCGGCAAGGCCTCGATCAGCTTGGCCGGGTTTTCCCTGAATTCACGGTAATGGAAATAGACCCGCACCAGAAGTCCGGCCAGGATGATGACCCCCAGCAACAGGGAAAACAGTATGATTCTCTTTTTGGAGCGCATGGGCCACGGTCAGGCAGCATAGTGTGACAGGCGTTCGGAGTGATGCGAGTGGGGACGTCGGCGGCGACGCGTCGGTCTTATCGGTCGGGGCCATGAGGTCTCCAGGAGCCTCAACAGGCCAATCATGCTTGAGGCGTTTTTACCATCCTGTCGTTAAAACGTTTGCGACACACTGTCGAACTGGCGTTTGGCAGCTCCCGATCTCACGGTGGGCGCCCGACGCTGGGCTTCCCCTTTATCTTGCGAACAGGTAAAAGTCAAGAAACGAAACTCTGCTTGATTATCGAGGCTTTACCTGTTAGCAATACCGGATAATTTACATGGGAGGCGATCTGAAACAGGTGAAATCAAAGAAGAAAATGAATGGCCGCGTGGTGCTGATCATCGCCTTGCTGGTGTTGCTGATACCGCTGGCATTGCTGGCGGTCTGGCGCATGGAGGGGCAGGCCCCATCGATTGCCCACGATCTGGCGGAGCCGGCCATCGGAGAGGCGCCCCGTCGCATCGTGGTGGATATACAGGAACGCGGCCGGGGGTTGAAGTCCGCACGTGCGATGGTCTCCCAGGCGGGGCGGGAAGTCCTTTTGGACGAAGCCCGGTTCGACGGTTCCATGTTATTGACCGGCAATGACGTCAAAGCGCACCGGATGACGCTCACCATTGATTCCCGCAAGCTCAATTTGTCGGATGGTGAAGCCATCCTGCGTGTTACGGCCAGGGACTATTCCTGGCGCAACTGGTGGAACGGCAATCAGACGGTGGTAGATATTCCTTTGACTATCGATTCGAAGCCGCCGAGCCTTACCGTTCTGAGTCGCTTCCACTATGTCAATCAAGGCGGCAGTGGCCTTCTGGTCTATCGTCTCGATGAACCCTGCCTCCGGCATGGGGTGCTGGTCGGGGAGCGGTTTTTTCCGGGTTATCCCGCCGGTGCCGCCGACCGTCTGACCATGATGGCGTTTTTTGCGGTGGGCTACGACCAGAAACCGAATACCGTCATAAGAGCCCGGGCCGTCGACCGGGCCGGCAATGAGACCACCGCCGGTTTTTCGTACCGTATCCGAGCCAAACGCTTCCGGAAAGACGTTCTGAACATCTCCGAGCGCTTCATTCAACAGAAAATGCAGCCGCTGTTGGCCGCCGCCGGGGGCACGCAAACCGAACCGCGGGCCATATTTCTGGCGGTCAACCGCGACATGCGGGAACGCAATTACGATGCCCTCACCGCCCTGGCCGATCGGGCCACTCCCGAAATTTCATGGGAAGGGGCGTTCATGCGGCTGCCCCGGGCGGCCAACCGGGCACAATTTGCCGACCACCGCGTCTATAAATACCGTGGTGCCGTTATCGACCGTCAGGTCCACCTGGGTGCGGATCTGGCTTCACTGAAACAGTCTCCCGTTCCGGCCGCCAACAACGGGCAGGTGGTCTTCACCGGCGATATGGGGATTTACGGCAATACGGTGGTCATCGAGCATGGCTGCGGGCTTTTCAGTCTCTATTCCCATCTGAGCAGCATTCAAGCGAGTACCGGTGACAGGGTCGCCAAAGGGGTAGTCATCGGCCACACGGGGGTCACCGGTCTGGCGGTCGGAGACCATCTGCATTTTGGGATGATGGTGCATGATACGTTTGTCAATCCGATCGAATGGTGGGATGCCCACTGGATTCAGGACAACATTACCGAGAAGATTAAGCAGGTCCGATAGGCCTGTACGACGCCGGCCATCGGCACGCGCCGGCATCCAGTGATCGCATCGCGGCCGTTGCGGTGGGAGAGAGAGATCACGATGGGCAAATATAAAGTTACCAAAACGTATGATGCGATCAACCGCAAGATCAAAGCGGGGGAAGTGGTCGTGGTCACGGCCGAGGAAATGATTGAGATCGTCAAGACGGAAGGCAAAGTCGAGGCGGCCCGTCATGTGGATGTCGTTACCACGGGTACCTTTGCGCCCATGTGCTCATCAGGGGCCTTTATCAATTTCGGCCATGCGGTGCCGGGTATCAAGGCCTCCAAAGTCTGGCTCAATAACGTGCCCGCATACGGGGGCATTGCCGCCGTGGATTGTTATATCGGTGTGACGGAAACATGTGAGGATGATCCCCTCAACCGCGTCTATCCCGGGGAATTCAACTACGGCGGTGGCCATGTCATCCAGGACCTGGTGGCAGGGAAAACCGTATATCTGAAAGCCCAAGGCTACGGCACGGACTGCTATCCACGCAAAACGCTGGAAAAAGAGCTCGTTCTCAAATCATTGCCCTATGCCCAGTTGTTCAATCCCCGGAATGCCTACCAGAACTACAACTGCGCCGTGAATATGTCCACCAGGACGATTTATACCTATATGGGGGCGCTCAAACCCCGCGGGGGCAATGCTAATTATTGTTCGGCCGGCCAGTTGAGCCCGCTATTCAACGATCCTTATTATAAAACCATTGGTTTCGGCACCCGGATTTTTCTTGGCGGCGGCATCGGTTATGTCACCGGCGCCGGCACCCAGCACAAGCCCGGCGTCAAGCGAACCCGGAAAGGAGTGCCGCTGACCCCGGCCGGAACCATCAGTGTGATGGGGGATCTGAAGCGCATGAGCGCCAAATGGCTGGTGGGGGCCAGCCTTCAGGGTTACGGTTGCTCCCTATCCGTTGGACTGGGGATACCGATCCCGATTTTGAACGAAGACATGGCCGGATATACCGCGGTTGCGGATGAGGATCTTTTTACCAATATCGTCGATTACAGCCATGATTATCCCCAAGGGACGGGCCAAACCCTGGGGCAGGTAAGCTATGCGGCGCTGAAAAGCGGACGAATACGGCTCAAGGGTGAAGAAATCACCACCGTACCGCTCTCGAGTATGGTAAGGGCCAGGGAGATCGCCCAGATGTTGAAAGACTGGATCGCCAAGGGTAAGTTCCTGTTAGGCGAGCCCCAGGTGACTTTGCCCAGCGCCTGAAACCTGGCGCGGCCGGTGTGTCAAGGCGACGGGACCGGCGGGATTGGTGGAAGGGGGGACGCGCTGCGGAGTTTCATTGCGTTTAAGCCTCCGGAGAATATCGAACGGCAGATCGGTAAGCTTCAGGCACATTTGCGTTCGGGAGGTGTCGGGGCCCGTTGGGTGAGGCCGGCCAATATTCATCTGACCCTCAAATTTTTAGGTGACACGGATTCCACACAGGCCGGGGCGATCAGTGCCGCCATGCAGGCGGCGGTTTCCGGACAGCCGCCGCTCAAGCTTACGACCGGAGGGCTGGGCGGTTTCCCAAACCTGACCAGACCAAGGGTTCTGTGGCTGGCCGTGGCGGCTGATATCGAGCGGTTGCTGACCATACAGGGGCTTTTGGAAGACCATCTGGTCCAATCCGGATTCCCTCGCGATCACCGGCCCTTCCGCGGCCATTTAACCATTGGAAGGATTCGCGACCATCAACGATGGACAAACCGGGCGACTGCGTTCGTGCGGTCGATGCAGGCATTGACCGCGCAACCGTTTACAGTGGACGCATTGATCTGGTATCAAAGCCGACTGCATCCCGGCGGGGTCGAATACACGGAACTGGCCAGGGTCCTGCTGAACGATGGATAGGGGCCGCCCATCCGATTGACGGGCGCAGACACCGATACCCCCCCCCCCGGGTGTTTTCTCCCCACCCACAACCCCC
>JAERRP010000392.1 GCA_016735415.1 Desulfobacterales bacterium
TGCAGTTTTCAAGGCAGGGCGCGCTACGGCGGTGCCGGCAGGTTGTGGATCGATGGTGGATGACGGCGTGCGGAAACCTGTTTTTCTCGATGCGGTCCACGCGCCGAAACGCCAGGCCGTCAGCCCAGGGGTGATGGTCCTGGCATATTACGATACAAGCCATGCAGCCGGAGCACCGCAATGGGTCCAGGGATAATTTTATGGGGCCGTCCATGGCGTCTTTTTCAAACGTCAATCTTTTGAATTTCGCAGAGCAGGGATTTGAACCCCGCAAACCCTGAAATGGGATCGACATAATCCGGTTCGATAAGCTCATTGACATCCACCCGGGCAACCTCGTGATATATACTGGCCACGCCCGGTGCCACCATTTCAGTCAAGTTGGCTTTCACCTGAATGCGACCGCGCCGGGTGGCCAGGGTCACCTCGTCGCCGGCGCAAATGCTCCGATCGGCGGCGTCCCTGGGATTCATGTCCACCATGGGCTCCGGGTGCAGCCGCCGCAGCCAACCCAAACGATCGGTGCGGGAATGCACAAACATGGGAAGGCGCGCGCCGGTGGTCAGCACCAGTGGAAATTGCGGTTGCAGATCCGGCCGGGAAACAGGACTGAGCGCCGGCTCGCAATATCGGGGCAGTGGATCGAAACCGGCCTGTGCAAGCAGCGTTGATGCCAATTCCATTTTACCGGTCGGTGTGGGCAGGTCATTTTTCTGTGATCCACCTGACGGGCAGATCGTTTCAGGTGTCCAGTGGTATCCCCGGGGATGCGCCCTGATCTCTTTTACGGTGATTCCGGAGGGGGCCACCATCCAATCCATGCAAGCTTCATAGCCGGAAGACAACAGTTTGTCCCGGGGTGCCAGTCGGGAAGCCAGATCAAAAATGATATCCACATCCGGCCGGGACCGGCCCAGGGGGGCGATGACCGGCCGGGTCATGATGGCAAAGTTTTCCGGGTAAACTTTCAGTTCACTGCGTTCGAAAGAGCTGCAGGCCGGCAGGATCATATCGGCCAGCCGGCTCGTATCCGTCATAAAAAGGTCGACATTCACGAAGAAATCCAGTTGCGTCAGGCTTTGGCGCATAAAATCGGAGCCCGGCCACATGCGGTAATTGATCCCAAAGGCCAAAAGGGCCCTGATCGGATAGGGCTTGCCCTCCTGGATCTGAAACGGCAGGCGCATGGCCTGGGCCTCCGGAATCATTTCAGACCAGACCGGGTGTTCCCGATCCCCAATGCGCGGGGCCATCTCCTGCCAGGGTCTGCTCTGTTCAAAGGCCCGCTCTCGATTGGGGAAATTGCAGGGCATGTGCATAAACCCGGCCGAAACAAGATTCCCGCCCCGACGGTTATAGTTGCCGCTCAAGCCGATAAGCGCCGTAATGGCGCGATGATTCTGCACGCCATTGGTGTGGTGAACCGTCGGGCTGGCGCCGTTGAGCATGCAGGCGGGTTTGGTGCGGGCATAGAGCCTGGCGGCCGCCGCGATATCTTCGGCGGCCACACCGGTAATCCGCTCCGCGACAGCCGGTGAAAAATCCTGCAGATAGGCGCGAAAAGCATCAAACCCCACCGTATGGTGCTCCACAAAATGACTGTCATGGAGGTCCTCGTCGATCATGACATGCGCCATGGCCAGGGCCAGGGCACCCGAGGTTCCCGGACGAATGCGCAGGTGGTATGCCGTGTGCGGT
Source organism: Desulfobacterales bacterium (assembly GCA_016735415.1). Next base: position 1,699 of record JAERRP010000392.1, read on the forward strand.
GTAAGCGGGGTAATCAACGGGCCGACTTCGATTACCTGCAGGCCGTTGTCGATGGCGTCCAACAGCGGGCCCACGGCAGTGGTGTTGGTGTAAAACTGATTGCGGCTCCAGACCAGCATGCATTTGGCATGGGCCAGATCAGGCTGGGTAACCGCGCCGTAGTTCAAGCGGGACGCCATCTGGGCGGCCGATGCACAGGTGCTGGATTCACTGCAGAAGTTGGGTGATCCGAAACTATGGGCCAGGCGTTTCAAAAAAGGCCGCATCCACTTGGGATAGCCGGCGTAGAAAGTCACGGCCTGCGGTCCGCTGGTTTCCTTTATGTTCAGCAATTGTTCGGTGATGATGTCGAGGGCCTGTTCCCAGGAGATGGGCTCGAATCGCGGCAGACCCTTGCCGGGGATTTTTAACAAGGGCGTTAACAGCCGGTCAGGATGGTAGATATACTGACGACTGGCGGCCCCCTTGCTGCACAGGGTGCCCCGGTTGTGCGGGTTGTCCGCGGCCCCCTCCACTTTGATCACTTTGCCGTTTTGAACATGGGCTTCCATCCCGCAATGGGTCAAAGGGTTGCAGAT
>JAERRP010000494.1 GCA_016735415.1 Desulfobacterales bacterium
AACCGCAAGGTGCTGGGCGGCGGGATGCGCCAGGCCGGTGTGCTGGCGGCCGCCGGCATCGTGGCCATCGAAGCGATGAGCGCGCGCCTGTCCGAAGACCATGACAACGCCGGGCGCCTGGCCCGCGGATTGAGCGATCTTCCCGGTATTCGTCTTGCGCCCGCAAGTGTTAAAACCAATATTGTCTACGTCAACTTCACGTCGCCGGCACCCCCGGCCGCGGAGGTGGTCGCCCGCCTGGGCGAAAAAGATGTACGGGTGCTGGCCACCGGCCCCGACCAGATCCGGGCCGTCACGCACTATGGAATTTCTGAGGACGATATCGAACGGGCCCTGACCGCTTTTACCGAAGTCATAAAGGCCTGAAGGCGGCATTCCCACCCTGTCATCTGACGGGCGGGGTGGAACCGCGAAGCACCAGGCTGAAAAAATCCCGTGTGGAGATGGGCTCAAGGCCGCGGGTCCGGTTGACAGCGCTGATCTCAAAGGCAATTTTCCACTGGTGCATCAGATCGCGCCATGCGTTGAACAGGCCATGCCCGGGATCGTAGGCGTGGGCGACCTCCGAGGTCAACCCATTCAGTTCCAGGATCCTGATGTCCCGGCCCTGCTGGAAATCTTCGATGGACGGGGCGCGCACATCGTAGCGTCCGAAGTAAAAACCCTTGAAATGATGGCTGATGGCATCAAAAGCGCTGGTAAGCTCGGGGGTCAGTAAGTAATTTCGATCGAGGAACACGGCCCCCCGGGCATGGGCCCCCACCTCGACCAGCGGGAAGATCGCACCGGCGGGAGGCACCTCCATGAGTCGTTGTTTGTGAACTCTGAAATGAAGCGGGGCCAGGCAGACGGCACGGTCGTCTCTTAAAATGAGCTCCTCCAGGGTGCTTCGTCCGTTGCCGGTCAAGACAGGCCTTTCCTTGGCGGCGATGGATAAAATTGTGCCTTTTTGTTCTCCGGGGAAACGGTAGTAAAAAACGCCAAACTCGGGTCCGGCGATGTACTCCTGAACAATAATGTCCATCCGGGTTTGCTCCAGGTAGAAGCGTAACGCTCCGTCTGATTGGATAACGCTTACCCCCTGGCCGCGACACCCCTCATCCGGTTTCAGGACCACGGGAAAATCCGTGCCGATATCCGCCATGAAGGCTTTGGCCCGGTTGATCTGTTCGTCCACCGGCCAGCGGCACGGAAGTAATTTGAACCGGGCCACGCTACCTGAAGGGCCAAGATTTTCGAGGATGGCGGATTTAGACTCCCCGACCAAACCCCCCGCGTAAATACCGGGATTGACCACGGTGAAGAGCGTCAGTCGGCGAAAGCGCAAACCCAGGTACACGATATAGAGAGCGATCGGAATATAAAAAACCTGCGTCGGCCAGAATTCGTAGCGGGTTCGGCGACGGAAGACCGACAGCAGAAGCCGTCTTCCCCGAAAGCTGAACAGGGGCGGTACGATACGGGCGACCACCATCAGCAGGGCGATGGTGGCGATGACGACCCAGAAAGCATAGTCCTGGAATAAATGGAAGAAAGCCAGAATCTGGCCTCCGACCAGAGCGGCCAACCCAACCAGAAGTGGTGTCCACACGAGGCAGGCCCCGCCGAAATATAAAGTGAAGGTTCCAAAAGGACAACCCAGCATCCCGGCGCCGAAATAGGTGGGCAGCCGGCTGCCGGGGAGAAATCGGCTGGCCAGAATAATCGCGGGGCCCTTGGCCTGAAACCATTGGGGCGACCGGGAGACGGCCTCTTCCTTTAGGAACCACTTCAGGGGCGCCTTCCCGAAGGCGGGGCGCCCCAGCCATTTTCCAGCCAGGAAGAGCAGCATGTCGCTGGATAAGAGGCCCGCGAAGGAAGCCGCCACCGCCGGCGTGAAACCGATCAGTACCCTGGCGACCATCAACCCCGCACCGATGCAGGCCAGATCCTCGCTGACCCAGGTGGCCAGGGCAATCAGGAGCATATAGACCCACAGGTGGAGCCCCCTGGCCGCCGGGAGGGCCACTTCCGTAAACGGCCGCCGAGAGGCCGCTAGGCGCTCGGGGGAGGCATCATCACGCCGGAGGACCGCCCCCTGCGCGACACGCGCAACAAAAGCGCGGACATCCCGGACGACCCGCTGGGGCTGCTCGAAAATCAGCAGATGGCCGCCGGGGTAAACGACCAGTTCGCTGTGAGGCATCAAGCGATAATGCTCGCGGGCGGCGGCCACCGGAACGAGCCAATCGTCGCGGCCATGCCAGATCATAGCCGGCATCGACAGGCCCTTCAAAATATTTCGCAGGGGGCGTTGATCCGCATCGAAAAAGTTACGGGCAGAATAACGATTGAGGGGCAGGCGATCGAACAGCCCCATGTGGGGCGTGCCTTCCTGCAGGAGGCTTAAGGCCAGCAGTTGGGCGGCATGCAGGCCATGGTTCAGGTGGTAGTCGCCCAACAGCACCAGTTCCTGGACCCCGATGGCGGATATGAACGCCAGCGAGGCCACCCGCCCCGGTGCCGCATCCGCCAGATGCAGGGCCACGCCCCCGCCCATGCTGTAGGCCACCAGATGAGCGCGCTGGATTGAAAGCCGATCCATGAACTGCAGCAGGTAGTCGGCCTGCGCCTTAAAACCGTAGTCGGAAATTTTGCGGGTGCTGTAGCCGAATCCGGGCAGGTCGGGGGCCACCACCCGTCCCGCCGTGGAGAGTTCCGCCACATGCCGGGGGAAGACCCGGCTGGCGGCCAGGGGGCTGCCGTGGATCATCAGAATCACGGGGGTTTCGGGGGAAGCCTCCGGGGCCGTATCCAGGTAGCGGATCCGGACGGACTTGCCGGCCGTCGCTTTGCGCCCGCTTTCAGCCAGCGTAACACTCTGCCAGCCGGCCGGGGACGGCCCGGGGTCCGGCTGGAAAGAACGGATGCTGTGGGAAATCATCAGAAGCAGAAGGTAAAGCGCCGGAATCCAGAAACGCTTCCGGCGAAACAGGGGACGGCCTGAGCGGGGGGCGAAAAAAGTCATTTCGAATCCAACCGGGGACGGCCGATTAAAGTGTCGCTCCGGTGGGACCGGAACCGGTTTTCTGCCAGTAGACCAGGGTCGAGGGCGCCACGCCAAAATCCCGGTTGGTCTGAAAACCCTGCCGGTCAAGAATCATGGCTACAATGGCGAAATGGTGAACCGTATGGCTGGCCAGAAATTGAAGTTCGCGCCCGATGGTCGATCGGCTGAAAGCCGTGGCCGGATCCCGCCGGTCGCCGTCGTTCTTGCAGGTCACTTCCCGGTCGAGCGCGTCGATGGTTTCGATCCGGGCCCTGAGCTCCCGCAGTTTGGCCGCTGCCGCCTTACGGCTGGACTCCAGTTCCGGATGGCGCCCGCGGGCGTCATAGTCGATAATCCCGGCTGGTAAGCCATCGAGAAAGGCCGAATAGAAGTCCATGACATGGCGCATATGTTTGCCGGCACCGCTTTGAAACCGGACGTTTTCGTTGTTGCCGTACAGTTGATCCGTAAGCTGCGCCAGCAGATCGATCGCCTGCGTCAGCGTCGCTAGATTCTCCCGAACCAAATCGTTTTGCAGTGTCATCAAACCCTGCCTCCTGAAGAATTGTGGGATCCGCTGGGATCCGGCCCGATTTTTGGCTATGCTGTGTTTACAGTCATCAAAAGCATGCAAACCTTACATTTCATGAAACCGGGTGGGGAAAAAAATACGCGGCGTTTCAAATGATTAGACCGGCGACGTCGTGGACCGACAATACCTGGAAATGCCGCCCGCAAGCCACAGAGCCCATTGCGGGAATGACACGCCCTGGAGGCAACCCGATGAAAACACTTGCGTTGATTCTGCTGGCCTTGTTTCTGGCCTCGGGCGCCTGGGGGCAATCCGACGACAACCGACGGCCGAAGACCTTTAATCTGGATAAAAACGGGGTGGCCCTCAAGGGCTATGATCCCGTGAGCTATCAGGACGGACAACCGCAGAAAGGGCAGGACGCATTTGCCGCCACCGACAACGGCATTCGCTATCTGTTTGCTTCCCAGGACCACCGGGACCGCTTCCAGTCCAACCCGGAAAAATACGAACCGGCCTACGGAGGCTGGTGCGCCTGGGCCATGCTGGAGGGCGACAAGGTCGACATCGACCCTGAATCCTACAAGATCATCGATGGCCGTCTTTACGTTTTCTACAATGGTTTCTGGGGTGACACCCTCAAAAAATGGAACACCCTGGCCGGGAAAGAAACGGAATCCGCCCTGGTGGAAAGAGCCGACGCCAACTGGTCGCAAATCAGGCCCTGACGCTCGCTCAGGCGGCAACCACTGACAATTGCTTTATTCATCATGTTTGCCCACGCGCCCTAAGATCCCCACCGACGTGGCAGATACGCGATCATTCAATGCCCGGCCGCTTTTTTTTCGGGAGCTTTGTCAACTGGCATATCGAGCACCCATTCACCACTTTTCTTGACCAGGGGGATCACCGCCTTCACGGCTATATTGCCGGAGACTTCCACGATGGCTTGTTTATCACCCTGTTCCACGACCTTGTAAGAAACCTTGGATGTGTCCAGTTTAAAACCTTCATGATGAATCGCCACCTGCTGATCGACAATTTTCCGGGCGGCTTCCTCGGGTTTCTGTTCAGTGCAACCAAAGGTCACCAGAAGACCCGCCACAACGACAATCCAGATGATGTTTTTCATAATCGCTCCCTGGGCTTTTAAATTAAGGGGTTTAATTGTTTGAAGCATACCGCTTTTAGCCATTGAGAAAACAGGAAAATCATTTATATACGCACCGATTGCCAAAAACAAGGCACCGCCGTCACAGGATCTGTCACGGGTCTCCGATATTAATCCGGCAATTAAAAATCCACGGTTGTAATTCCAAAGGTCATTGCTTATCGGACCGATGACCAAAAATCAGATTTGATCGCCGAAAAAATAATACCATCATTGATGAAGCCCATCAGTTTCCGGAATTGTTTCAGGTTTTAAGGGGTGTTATCGACGCAGACCGTGAAGCCTCCGGAAGATACTTGCTAACGGGTTCCAGTTCTCCTGAGATTGTCAAAGGATTATCAGAAAGTTTGGCGGGTAGAATTGCGACCGTTGAACTCTGGCCGTTTAAGAACGGTTAAATATTGTCCGGTTTTGGGGGGAAAGTATATATGAAGAGTCTACTGCCAAAAAA
>JAERRP010000250.1 GCA_016735415.1 Desulfobacterales bacterium
TTGACCGAAGCCATGGCAGCCGGGGTACCCGTGGTAGCCCTGGATGCACCCGGAGTTCGCGAGGTTGTGGTGGATCACCGCAACGGCAGACTGCTGCATTCCGAGACCATCGAGGAATTCTCGTCGGCCTTGCAATGGGTTGCCGCGCTCTCTTCCGAACGAATGCAGCAACTCAAGCAGGCTGCCGAAAATAGTGCCGAAGAATTTTCCATGGGCCGCTCAGCAGATAAGGCCCTGGCGCTTTATAAGAATCTGCTGGATAAAGAATTTTTGGGTCGGCATAAAGAGTACAGCGCCTGGACCACTATTTTGCATAAGATCAAAACAGAGTGGGACGTCATAAAGGGTCTTGCCGGGGCGGCTGGTGCTGCATTGAACATTGATATGGAACGGGAACAAAATGACTTCCATAAGTAGGCGCATAGTTGATGAAGTTATTTTGTCCTCGTTCCTATGTTGGAAGGCAAAAGGAAACCATGATCTACCGTCTCGAAGTGCTTATAAGAAAGGTACGCCGCTGGGTCAGCCGCAGCGAGTGGATCATCCGTTTGCTTCGTCTTCCGAAGTCAAAGGAAACGGAGACGGCCCCCGGTCTTGTTTTAATCCAGATCGACGGTCTCTCCCACACACAATTGGGCCGCGCCCTTGGCGGTGGCAAAATGCCTTTCCTCTACAAGCTTCTCAAGTGCGAGGGCTATGGTCTGCACACGCTTTATTCCGGTCTGCCTTCCAGCACGCCGTCTGTTCAGGCCGAACTATTCTATGGGGTCAAAAGCGCAGTTCCGGCTTTTAGCTATATGGATCGAAACTCGGGTGATATTTTCCGGATGGATGAACCATCTTCAGCCGCCGCCGTTGAACAGCGACTTGAAAAAAAAGGAGCACCGCTTCTCAAAGGTGGCAGTGCTTATTGCAACATTTACACCGGCGGGGCCGATAACGCTAACTTTTGCGCGTCTTCTCTTGGCTGGGGAGCGATTCTGAAAAAAGCGAACCCGTTGGCATTAAGCTTTCTGTTTCTCTCCAACGCATACAGTTTCATGCGGGCCGCTGTTCTGCTGGTCATTGAGCTTCTTCTGGCACTTTTTGACTTTGTTTCCGGCCTAATCGACGGCCGCGATTTTTTCAAAGAGCTCAAATTTGTCCCTACTCGCGTCGCGATAACCATTTTACTCCGTGAACTGATCACGATGGGGGCAAAGATTGATATTGCCAGGGGAATGCCCATCATTCACCTTAACTTGATTGGATATGATGAACAGGCCCATCGCCGGGGCCCGTCATCAAAATTTGCCCATTGGGCCCTTAAAGGGATCGATGACGCCATCGCCCGAATCTGGCGTGCGGCAAAAGGTTCAGCCTTCAGGGATTACGATGTATGGATTTATACCGACCACGGTCAGGAAAACACGCTTTCCTATACAAAACAGCACGGCCGGACCATCGGGGAAGCCGTTGCCGACGTATTTGATCTCCTGGAGGGCAACCGTGCCCATGTTGAGACTTACAACCTTCGAGGAATCCAGTCTCAACGCGTCAGGCACCTCGGCGGCAGGAAGATTCAAAAGTTCTTCCAGATCCATAGCGGGGCTGAAGAAAAAACAAAAATTTCGTCGATCAGCGTAACCGCCATGGGGCCTTTGGGCATGGTCTATTTATCCAATGAAATAGTTCCGACCGAACGTTATCTTATGGCCAAAAAACTTGTGGATTCCGCAAAAGTTCCACTTGTGCTGGTAGTCGATGAGTCTGACAGACTGCGGGCCTGGAACAGCGAAGGTGAGTTCGTGCTGCCCGAACAAAAAGAGAAGGTTTTCGGTCCGGACCATCCTTTTCCGGATGAGGTCACTCGAGATTTGATTGAATTGAGCCGGCATCCTGACGCCGGAGACTTTATCATCAGCGGATGGCGAACCGACGGTAGGCCTTACAGCTTTCCCATTGAAAATGGTGCCCATGGGGGCCCGGGATCCGAGGAAACAAAAGCCTTTGCGCTGCTGCCCGGCGATACGTCTCTTCCGGAGCGCAAGCATTATTACCTCCGCCCCATGGATCTGCGCCAAGCTGCGCTCCATTTTCTCGACCGATCCGAAATTAAAATTTCAACGGAACTGTATCGGAAAGCCACCGATCCCCGGACACTTCGCATCATGACTTACAACATCCACAGTTGTATCGGGATGGACAGCAAAATTTCACCTGAACGGATCGCACGAGTAATTGCACGGTATAGCCCGGACATTGTCGCACTCCAGGAACTGGACGTTGGCAGGGCACGCACTAATCGGGTTGATCAGGTAGATCTCATCGCTCACTATCTACAGATGGATTACCACTTTCTTCCAACAATTCAAGTTAGAAAAGGACTTTATGGCAATGCTATCCTGACGCATTTTCCCATGCGCCAGGTCAGGGCGGATAAGTTGCCCGGGTTGCCCGCCAAGCCGCGTCTCGAACCCAGAGGAGGACTTTGGGTCGCCATCAAGGCGGGCGGAAGCGAGATCCAGTTCATCAATACCCACCTGGGTCTGAGGCCAAAGGAAAGACACGTTCAGGCTGAGGCATTGCTTGGGTCCGGCTGGCTATCGCATCCGGATTGTCGTGAGCCGACCATTCTATGTGGCGACTTCAACGCGCTGCCCTCTTCGCGTGTGTGGCGAAGGCTCTGTACAATTCTTCACGATACCCAGGTCGAGCTGGCCAGCCATTGCCCTAAAAAAACTCTTTTTGGGCGTTTTCCATTCGCCCGCATCGATCATGTCTTCGTTGACCCCGCTATCGAGGTGATCGGTATTGAGGTACCGAACACGGAACTGACAAGAGTTGCTTCCGACCATTTTCCCCTGAT
>JAERRP010000325.1 GCA_016735415.1 Desulfobacterales bacterium
ATATTGCATCAACAGAATATTGTTGACGAAAATACAGCTGACAATCAGTATGAGGTAGTCGGTCATCATCTACTCCTTGATTCTATTTTTTCCCCATCATATTCATGATGCACAGCATGAGCCCCAGGCATACAAACGCGCCCGGCGCCTGAACCATAAAGCCAAAAGGTTGAAACGACGGTCCAAAGACCGGCATACCGTAAAACATGCCGGAACCGAGTATCTCCCGGATGGCGCCCAGAGCGCCCAGGGACAGGGTGAAACCCATGCCGATGCCGAGCCCATCGGCAAGGGAGGGAATGACCTTGTTTTTGGCGGCAAAGGCTTCCGCACGCCCCAGCACGATGCAGTTTACCACGATCAGGGGGATAAAAATTCCCAGCTTGAGGAAGAGCGGATAGGCAAATGCTTGCATCAACAGTTCCACAACCGTCACGAAGGTGGCGATGACCGCGATAAAGCAAGCAATTCTCACTTTCTTGGGAATGACGTTCCGAAGCATTGATATAAGGACATTGGAGCATACGAGAACAAAGGTGGTCGCGACCCCCATGCCGATGCCGTTCTCCACACCCTTGGTCACGGCCAGCACGGGGCAGAGGCCTAAGACCAGTCGAAAGGGTGGGATTTCAGCCCAGAGTCCTTTTGTGAATTCCTGAACAGCCGTTTTTGCCATAACTGATGTTATCCCCCTTATCCTTGAGACGCTTTCAATTTGTTTTTGAGATCGTCCTTCAAGCGTTTGTAAATTTCTCCTGATTGTGCAACGGCGCCGGCGACGCCTCGGGATGAAATGGTGGCGCCGCTGACGGCGTCGATTTGCCCTCCATCAGCCTTGACCTTGAAGATATCGGTGATGGGCTGACCCTTGAACTGGCCGCGAAATCCGGGATCGGTCTTCGCCTTGGACCCGACACCGGGTGTTTCGCTGTGGGTAGTCACCGCAACGCCGACGATTTTGTCCGTGTCCACATCAATCGCCGTGATGACGCCGATGTCGCCCCCGAACCCCTTGCCGTAAGTTTCAAAGGCCACCACATTTTTCTTGCCGTCGAATTCCCCCACAAAGAAATCCCTTTCTTTGTCTTGATCCTTTATTTTGAACCGATCCTGCAGCGGGTCGTTGGTGCAGCCCTCCAAAATGAGGTTGATGGCGGGGCCCTTGACAAAGACGAGCTGCTGATACTCAATGCGGTCCTGGGTGGCATTTCGAACGGAGGCCAGTACGCCCCCGGAGATGGTGCTGAAGATCACTATCACAATGAACAGTTTAAACATATCACGCATTTTCCATCTCCTTTCCAAGGGCCTTGGGCCTGATTTTGTCCAGTAATGGGTTGGCGAGATTCAGCATGAGAATAGCGAATACAACGCCGTCCACCATGGCGCCGATATTGCGGATCAGCACCGTGAGAAGACCGGCCAGTGCACCATAAAGCAGCATGGGAACAAAATTCACGGGTGAAGATGAGTCTTCGGTGGCCAGAAAAAAGGCGCCGATCAGCGTGTAACCGGTCAGAAGATGAAAAACCGGTCCGGCATAGGTTTCGGGGTTCGCCACGTTAAACAGAAGGGCGGTGATGAATACGCCGGCCAGAAAGGAGATGGCGATTTCCCAGCGGATGAGGCCTCGCAGGATCAGATAAACGCCTCCAAGGATCAGGCCCAAACCGAAAGTGGCGCCGATGCCTCCGGTATGGCAGCCCATGAGCAGGGCGCCTGCGCCATATTCCGAAACCGCTTCCACGCCGAGGTATTTCAGGGTGGCCAGGGGATAGGTCATGGGAAACCCCAGTTCGTAATTGAGCAGGGCTTCGTTAAAATCCAGGATGCCTTTCCAGGAAAGGAAGATCATGGCAATGGCCACCAGGGCCGGATTCAGCGGGTTGCACCCGATGCCGCCAAAGATCTGCTTCCCGATCACGATGGCCAGGAATGTGCCGATCAATACCACCCACCAGGGGGTGGCGGCGGGCAGGAGCATGGCGAACATCAACCCAACGACGGCG
>JAERRP010000765.1 GCA_016735415.1 Desulfobacterales bacterium
CTCCAGGGCGTCGGCCCGCCCTAGACCACCGCCAGCACCGGTGACAATCGCCACCCGTCCGTCAAAAACGATCCGATCCATGCTTGCAGCGGCGCCCGCTACCGGTACCGCCTTCCAGAAATAGTTGGAAAACCCGCGCTCGCGGTCCACGCTCTTGCGCTTGAAGGCCATCCTGACCGGCAGTCCGACCTTGAGTTCCTCCAGGCTACAGTCCGTAAAATCCGCGGTTAAACGCCCCCCGCCTTCGAATTGGACCATCCCGTAGATGGCCGGCGGATCGACGGACACGGACAGCATGTCGCCGGTGAAGGTCTTGACCACCGCCGGGATATCGGCAAAAGGGTAGTCTTCCTGGCTGTGCAGGGCGCCACAATCGGGATTCACGCAGATATCGGCCCTGGGGAACTGCGCTGTACCGCATTCCCGGCAGCGGCCGCCCACAAGCCCCATAATCATGGCATTCTTGCGCCAGAGGACCGTGGTGGCCGTCTGGGTCGGCGCTTCGGCCCGGATGCCCATCTCGGTCTGGAGAAGATCGCGGAACCTCAGGAACTTGAGGTAATTATCGGTCACCTTCTTGTCGGCCAGGGTTCCTTTGAAACCGTTGCGCGGCGGAAGATCGGCGATGGCGGCGGTGACTTCAAAACAGAGGGCATTGCAGCCCTGTCCGAAGCCGGCCATCACAATCCGGTCGCCGGGCCGGGCCTCTTCCAGGGCCGCGGCCATCATCAGAAAGGGATGGGCCGTTCCGGTTTCACCACAGACCTCGTGCAGGTTATCGATCACCTTTTCGGGTGCGATGCCCAGTTCCCCGGCGATCTTGCGATGCGCGGCCCTGAAAAAACAGGGGTACACCAGACGGTCCACATCCGCTGCGGTCATTCCCAGCTTGTTCAGCAGACCGTTGACCGCCTCGGGAATGATTTGGCCGTAGCCCGCGTCGCGCACCCAGCGTTCCTCCCACATGTAATCGAACTGCCGGCCGGCACCCCGGTAGTGATCCACAAAATCGCAGGAAATCGTATAGGAACCCTTGTAGGCCGCAATGACACCCTCGGTCCCCAGGCTGAATGCGGCGGCGCCGTCGCCGAACCACATTTCGTAGAAACAGGCCGTTTTGGTCTGCCGCGCATCCGCCGCCACCACCAGGATGTTTTTGCGCTCTCCGCTTTGAAGCGTTTCCAGCGCCGTGATCAGGGCCGTGGTGCCGGCCTTGAGCGCTGAACTGAAATCCGCCGTGACCATGCGGCGGTCGAGGTTGAGCGCCGCCGCCACGATACCCGCATTCTGGCGGTCGGCAAACGGCAGGGTCGTGGAAGCGAGGTAAAGTCCGTCCAGAGCCGCTTTTTCCCGTCCGGTCAGACAGTCGCGGGCCGCGGCCACGGCCATGGTAAGGCTGTCTTCGTCCCAGTTGCACATGGCGCGCTCCCCCTGGGCCACCGCCATGATGACGGGTGCGAACCAGCCCATGCCCTGAACGATGGCCGCACGACTGAGCCGCAGGCGGGGAATATAGGCGCCGTAGGAGGGAATACCGATCATTGTTTTACTCCTTGCTGGAAGGGAGATTGAAATCTTCTAAGGGTTCGCGAGCCCTAAAGCTTGAAAAGCTTTTCGATGAGCTGGCTCTTCATGATGTCGCCCTCGATTTTGAGTTTGCCGGAGTTGAAGGCCTGCAGGGGCGGGAGACCACCACTCATCATGGCCAGAAAATCGGGAGCGGCCATGAGCAGCGTGCAGGTGGGGCGCTCATGTTCGCCCGCTGTCACCTTACACTGCCGGTTCTCGACGGCGCAGTACCAGTTGCCGCCGCCTGGCCCGGAAATCCGGTACTGAAACACCACCGCGACACCCTCGGCCGCTTCGGGCCGGAAGGCGCCGGGCATGGCCTCGAAAACCGCGGCGACACTGAGCCCGCCCCCAGCGCCTTGATCCGGCCCGATCGCACGGTCGTTGACAGGCGTTTCAAAAGCCGCCAATACATCCGCCAGCTGATCGTTGAGCTGCCCGTAGGTTTGGCCGTCTTCAAGGGCGGCGATGC
>JAERRP010000286.1 GCA_016735415.1 Desulfobacterales bacterium
ATGCTGGTGGCGCCGCTGGCCGGGGCCGCCGCCGCCGCTGGCCGGGTCTGGAAAGCCGGACGGCGCGCATCCGCAGCCTCCAGCACCAGTGCTTCCGGCCCGCACCGTGATTGAGACATCGACCGATTAATGTTCGCCAAAGGAGAGGGCCATGTCGCAAGCTCGACCCCCCGTTAAAACCGCCACGATGATGGCACTGCCGATGAAATCCATTTACCTGACGCTCCTGCTTTTCATGGGGCTCAGCGGATTCGGGCAGATGCCGATTTTCAAGCGCTATTACATTGCGGATGTGCCGGGGCTGGGCTGGCTGGCCCAGTACTATGTCACCCATTACATCCACTACCTGGGCGCCATTCTGCTGCTGGCCATCGGGGCCTACTATGCCATGCTGTACCTGGCGGATCGCCACCGAAATTTGAGGATCAGTGTTTACGGCTGGCTTCAGGGCAGCGTGATGGCCGGCATTTTCGTCACCGGCGCTTTGCGGGTGATCAAAAATTATGCCGGGATCACCATGTCCTCCGGTCTGGTCGTTTTTCTGGATATCCTGCACCTGGTTCTGGTGATGGCATTTATCGCGATCGGTCTGGCGGGCTTGTTTTTCCGAAAACAGTGGACTATTGTGCGTTAACTTCCTATAAAAAAAGGATGTTCAATCATGAAAGCATTGTTAGTGCCATTGGCGATCATCGCCGTCTGGTTTCTGCTGCAGGGCTATATCCTGCCGAAGCTGGGCATTTCCACCTGAATGCGGCCGGCTTGTCGGTCGACAGGCATAAAGCCGCATGAGGGAAGCGAAGACGGGCAGGACACCGATCCAGGATGACGATTTTGAGCTGATTCGGGCCATCAATGCCGGCTGGCCTGAGCGCTTTCAGGAACTGGTCCGCAAGTACCAGCAGATAGTATTCAATTTCGGGATGCGGATGTGCGGCGAGCCCCGTGATGCCGAGGACCTGGTGCAGGAAACCTTCCTGAATGTTTTCCGCTACCTGAAGGGCTTCCGCTACGAAACACGATTTAGAAACTGGATGTACCGGATCGCCACCACGGCCTGCCTCAAGAAGAAGCGCAAGCCCAGGCATGCCCCCGAACGCGAGCTTTCGCTGGAAGAGTTCATGCCGCCGGAGGGCGAACAGCTTCCCGATGAAGCGCCGGAATGGGCCCGGGCCCCGCTGGCGCAGGTGCTCAACGAAGAACTTGCCCGCCACCTCAAAAAAGCGATCATCGCTTTGCCCAAGAAGTACCGGATGGTCGCCGTACTACGCGACATGGAAGGTTTTTCGACGGAAGAAACCGCTCAGATGCTCGATATCTCCACGGCCAACGTCAAAGTCCGACTGCACCGGGCCCGGCTTTTCTTAAGGGAAAAACTGAAGGGTTATTTCGATCATGGCGCATCCTGACCACGACCATCGCCAATGTCTCGAGCTTTTCGAGCACATGTCGGAGTACATCGATCTGGAACTGGATGCTGAAACACGGGAGCGGGTCGCCCGCCACATCCACGACTGCTGCCACTGCAACGCCTGCTACGAAACCCTTAAACAGACCGTCGCGATCTGCCGTGGTGCCTCCGACGACTACCCTCTGCCCGACAGCCTTACGCAGAAGCTTAGGGATATGATCAGCGAGGCCACCCGGTAGTGCCGGCCGGAGGTGGCATCTTTCGGCCCCGGGCGGCGTTCTCGCACCCTGCTGAGCGAAGGCCTCGCCATGAAAAGAGACCCTATGCCCGCCATTCCGTTTCGTCCAATGCGCTCCCTTCCGTTTTCATTGTGTCTGCTGCTGGTGCTGATTTTCAGTTGGCCTTGGGTCCTGCCCGCGGCCGCCATGGTGGATTCCCATCCGCTGGCCCCCCCCGACACCGCCAGCCCTCGAAACACGCTGGCGTATTTTACCCTTCAGATCAACCAAGCCTACCAGATCCAGCTGGTGAGCGGGTTCAGAAACCGGGAGGCCAGGAATCACATTCAAAAAGCCTCCTGGTGTTTGGATCTGAGCGCTGTTGCACCGGCCCGCCGGCAGGACACCGGCTTCGAGGCAGCCCTGCTGTTGAAAGAAATTCTGGACCGCCTGGACATCCCCCCCGCAGACGACATTCCCGATGCCGAAAGGATGGCATCGGGAAATCAGATCGCCTGGACCCTTCCCCATACCGAGATCATCATCTCCAGAATCAAGGAGGGCCCCTATGAGGGGAAGTTCCTCTTCAGCGCTGAAACGGTAGCCCGCCTTAAGGAATTCTACAATCGCATCAAAGTGCTGCCTTACAGGGCGGGTGCTTCGGTCGGTATTTACGAGGACTATATATTCAGTCCCGGCCCGTTGATCCCGAATCGATTCATCAACAGCCTTCCCCACTGGGCCCAGGAGGATTTTTTTGAACAAGCCCTATGGCAGTGGATCAGTGTCTTCCTTTTATTGGGGGCCGGCGCCGGGGTCGTCGCCATGGTGTTCAGCTGGTTCCGATCCCTCAAACATGGAGCCGCCCGCTCTGTCAACCGGTTATCTTGGCGGCAGTTTGTTCCGCCCGTGGCATTGTTTTTCGTTTCCGGCGCCGTTCGGTACCTGCTCGACGAGCAGATCAATATCACCGGCACCGTCCTTGGCATTTTTGCGTCGGGACTGAGATTTCTGCTTTTTTTCAGCGCCTGCTGGCTCATCCTGCTCTCCGGTCAGGGGGTTACCGAGGTAATCGTATCCTCGCCCCGACTCCGGCCCAGGAACATCGACCCCAATCTGACCCGGCTCATCTGCAAACTGATCACCTGGATTTTACTGCTCGTTCTGGTCTGGAACGTGTCGAGGTATATTGGGATCTCTTTTACGGCCGTGTTCGCCTCCGCCGGTATTGCCGGCGTGGCCCTGGCCCTGGCCGCCCGGGAGACCCTGGGCAATTTTTTTGGTGGTATCAGCATTCTCATGGATCGACCCTTCAAGACCGGGGATTTTATTCTGCTTGAGTCCGGTGAGCGTGGCATGGTGGTGAATGTCGGGATGCGGAGCACCCGCATCATGACGCGGGATGATATTCAGATTGCCATCCCCAACTCGATCCTCACCAACACCAAGGTCATCAACCAAAGTGCGCCCCACCCGCGGTTCCGATTGAGGATCAAGCTGGGGGTGGCCTACGGCTCTGATATCGACCAGGTCGAGAAGACCCTTCTTACTATTGCCCGGAGCAATCGACTGGTGTCCCCGACACCGGAGCCGCGGGTGCGATTCAGGTCCTTCGGAGACTCCGCGCTCGAATTCGAACTGCTTTGCTGGGTCCCCCGCCCCCACGACAAGGGGCGACTGGTCCACGAGCTGAATCGAAAGATTTACGAGACATTCAAGGCCGAGGGCATCGAGATCCCCTTCCCCCAGCGGGATGTCCACTTGATCGACGATTCCCAAACCCATTGATCGACATGCGGGTGGGGCTGCCGGGGTGGAACCAATCCGATGCCATCGTCGACCGCCCATCAATAATTCAATCCAAGGAGGGTTTATGACAGAAGAACTAGAGGCTGGATGTGCCCGTCCAACAGGTGGGCCCGTAGGTGAAACAACACCTGCACCAACAACCGCAACGGAGAATGCAAAGGCGGCCGTCATGAGTATGATACAAGTCGGTAAAAAAGCACCGGATTTTGTTGCACCCGGCTACCAGCAGGGCAAATTCATCAATATAAAATTGTCGGAACATCTTGGGAAATGGGTTCTCCTGTGTTTTTATCCGGGCGATTTTACATTCGTCTGAGCAACGGAAATTTCGGCAGTTGCTGAAAAATACAGCGCGTTTCAGAAACTTGGGGTAGAAGTGTTATCGATGAGTATTGACAGTATGTTCGTACACAAAATGTGGAACGATAAAGAACTTTCCAAAATGGTCGACGGCGGCGTTCCTTTTCCCATGTTGTCTGACGCCGGCGGCAGAGTGGGAAAGGTCTACGGTGTTTATGATGAAGATGCCGGTGTCGAGACACGCGGAAGATTTATTATCGATCCAGATGGAATTATTCAAGGGTTTGAAGTGTTAACCCCGCCGGTAGGAAGAAATGTTAATGAAACCTTGCGGCAAATTCAAGCCTTTCAGCTGGTAAGAGAATCGAAAGGAACGGAAGCCACGCCATCGGGCTGGAGACCGGGCAAGATGACGCTCAAACCCGGGCCGGAACTGGTCGGTAATGTTTGGAAAGAATGGAAAACCGAAATGGCATTTGACTAACTTAAAGACTGTACAGTTTATTGTACATATAAATTCTGTTGTCAGGATAAGGGTACAGTTAATGTGAGTATTGCCGCCTTTGAGCAGCAGGGCGGTTTTATTGGAATCGGATTATATCATCAATGATTTTACCACCGCGGATGGCCTTCATGGATAGTCTGTCCGCGGTGTATGTGACAGGCATTGTGTGGTCAGATTGGATCGTTAAACCTATTTTGCGAAAAGCTGTGCCAAGATCTTGATGCATAGGGGATTGTGAAAACATGAGGCCTGCCCGTGGATAGGTCGATGGTTTTCACAATCGCTTCCAATTTCGCCGCCTGACGTATCCGATCAGGCCGGCCAGGCCCGTGCTCAACAGGAGGATCGTAGCGGGTTCGGGAACGGATTTTAAGAAAGGTTCTGTTGCCGGCCCAAGGGTTGGATCTCCCAGTAATGTCATCCCATAGAACCATTGCCGCTCCCAGAGTTGGTATCCGTCCGCTCCAATCGTCGTAAACCACCCCTGGAGCGATTCACCCATAGCCCCATCGCGCAACAGATCATAGAATATGTCAAATTTCAACATACTGCCCGACTTCGTGCTGCCGACGCCGGCCAACCCGTAGTCGGTCTCGAAAATGTACTTTCCTGCCATGTAATCATTCGCCGTATAATTGGCGAACGAGCAATCGAAAAAATTGTAATACCCTATGTGCGGATTGAGACCTGGTATTTCGTCAGCGAAAACATGGCTGTACGCATCTGGTGATTTGAATTGGAGAAGTCTCGGACTGGAATGTACGGTCTGGAGTATGGATTCATAGTTCCCGGTGGCAAGCCGATTCTTGTAGTCATCGGCATTCGTCGTATACTTGTCCTTTACAAGTGTCGTTGCTCCCGGATAGGTCAGTTGCACGTCTGAATCCCAAGCGTCAGCCCAAGGGCGCCAATCGTCGTCGATATAGACCAGTGCTTCCTCGTTGAAGGTCAGATTCCCCCATCTGTATTCGTGATTTTTCCGGAGATAATCGTTGACCAATGAAACCTCGTCTCCCAAGGTTGAGGTGGTGATGCGCCCAAACCAGATCTCAGGGGCAACATCCCCAAGTCCGCCCCTGTGGGAATCATAGCGCCCATTGCCATCGTTATCTGCCCACCCCCCGTCCAAGTCCATGTAATATAGATCGCTTGGAAATGAGGAGTAGCCGCCGTCACGCATCTCATAAGTAACAACGGGCAGATCTCCGATAAAGACCGTACCGTCAAGAGACCCGGATTCCCAGCGAGTCCTCAAATGGCCTCTAAGATCCTTTGAAGACCCGGTGGAAGCATCATAGGCATAAACCGTCGGGGAATAGCCAAAAGCAACCAGGTCTGCATAATACGTGTCCAGTGATTCGGAAATACTCGGCAGCAAATCGGAGTTGACCACCATCTCGATAAATTTGGCATAGCCTGTCGAAGCGAAACCAAACACACAAAGGAAGGCAAACAGGACCAGAAGCGCATTGCAACCCCGGGTCACACCCCGAAGGCGGCGTGGATCTAGACCAAGGTGAGAAACAGACGTAAGGCAGATCCCAGCGCCCTTTCCAGAGGCCACCCGAACGGAAAGTTTCGGCAGCATCATTTGATCCTCCTTTTTTCTGTCAACGCATAAAAAAAACCGCACCTACCGATAGATCTCATCTTCGGCAGTGCGGCCGTCTTGTGCTGACCCTTTGTCTTATCCCCGCGACTACATCGACCCGGTCGGTCTGACGAGGACCCGC
>JAERRP010000569.1 GCA_016735415.1 Desulfobacterales bacterium
AATGGCGTCCACAATATAAAAATTGGAGATGACCTCGAGATCGACACCGACACTGAGACGGCCGGACAGGGGTAACCAGCCCAGATTGACGGAGAAAATCAGCATGAAGACCAGTCCCAGCCAGAAAATGGGCATGCTGACCCCGGCCAGGGCCCCGAGCATGCTGGCATAATCAAAAATCGAATACTGT
Organism: Desulfobacterales bacterium; assembly: GCA_016735415.1. The sequence continues at coordinate 191 of JAERRP010000569.1, forward strand.
TTGGTGGCGGAGATGATGCCCAGCAGCATACCGGCAAAACAGCTGATGCCCAAGGCTACCAGGGACAATTCGATCGTGGCCGGGAAGCGTTGCTTGATCTCAATCCAGACCTTCTGGCGCGTCCAGATGGTTTCCCCCAGATCACCCTTGAGCAGGCGCGAGAGAAACAGGCCGTATTGTACATGCAGCGGTTCGTTCAGGCCGAGGTGCTCCCGCACTTGACGCAGGGCTTCCTCGGTGGCCCGCTCACCCAGAAGCAGTTCGGCCGGATCCCCGGGTGTGGCGTGCAGCATCAGAAACACAATGATAGTGACCCCCAGCAGGGTCGGGATCATAATCATGATGCGTCGAACGATATAAGTCAGCATGCCGATCCGGAAAGTAATTTAGGGTATCGTAAAGAACAGCTATACTCGGAGATACAGAAAATAAGGGGGAAAGGCGGGACGCCCTTCCCCCTTGCGCTATTTCAGCTTAGAATAAAGATCAGCCCTCTATATCGACGTTTTTCAGTCGGACCGAGCCTGTGGGATGCAGTTTGAAATTCTTAACACTCTTCTGTGCCGGCCAGATCACAGTGGAGTGAGCCACGGCGATGGCAGGGCATTCGTCGAAGAAGATCTGCAGGGCCTTCTGATAGATTTCGTCACGTTTGGCCTGATCGATGGTCTCGCGGCCCTGCACCATCAGGTTGTGGTATTCATCATTGATCCACTGGGTCCGGATGGCCGTGGAGGCCTTGCCGTCGAACAGGACGGCCAGGAAGTTGTCCGGGTCGCCATTGTCGCCGGTCCAGCCCAGCTGGAACAGGTCCATGTCTTCCGGTTGTTCGCGCTGACGTTTGAGATAGGTGCCCCATTCGTAGGTCACCACCTTGGCTTTGATGCCCACCTTGGCCAGGTCGGCCGCCATGGCTTCGCCGATTTTGACCCCGTCCGGGTTGTAGGGACGCGGCACCGGCATGGACCACAGGTTGATTTCACCCAGGCCCTCGCCGTTGGGGAAACCGGCCTTCTTCAGGTATTCCTTGGCTTTGTCGGGATCGTAGGTGTATCCAGGGATGCTTTTATTGTAGCCCCACATGGTGGGCGGAATGGGGTTCTTGGCGACCTGCCCCACACCCTGATAAAGGTTGTCCACGATGGCCTTGCGATTGATGGCGTGGCCGATGGCCTTTCTAAGGTCAAGATTGCTCTTCCAGGGCTCCTTGGTGTGGTTGAAGGAAAGGTAGCCCACGTTCATGCCCGGCTGGGTAGGCAGCGTCAGGTTTTTGTCCTTTTTAGCCAGCGCAATGTCCTGCGGATTGGGGAACTGGCAGATCTGAATGTTGCCTGTCTTGAGTTCTAGAAAACGAACGGAGCTTTCAGGAATGGAGCGGAAAACGACCTGGTCGATGTAAGGTCCAGCGGTATTGTCCCAGTAATCCGCGTTTTTAGCCAAAATAATGCGGTCGTCCTTGACCCAGCTGACAAACTTGAAGGGGCCGGTACCCACGGGATTGCGGAGGAATTCCTTGGGGTTCTTCAAGAAGGCCGTGGGGCTGACAATATCGGCGAAATCCATGCCCATGTTGGCCAGAAAGGGCGCGTTGACCATTTTAAGCTTGAAGACCACGGTAAATTCATCGACAGCTTCGATGCCGCCGACGATGTCGTCCATCTCCATGGAGACCCAGTACTCCGGGGGACGTTCCTGGGCCGGAATTTTCCATCCCTTGCCGAAGAATTTGACCTGGGGGTCTTTCATCATACGCCCGATGGAGAAGACCACCGTGTCGGCGTTGAAATCCGTGCCGTCATGGAATTTGACGCCTTTGCGCAGGTGAAAGGTGTAGGTTTTGCCGTCCGGAGAAATGTCCCAGGACTCGGCCAGGCCGGGTTCCAGGGCGGTTGATTCATCAGCGTAAAAAACCAGCGCTTCGAAAATGTTGTCGCATACCATGAAGGAATTGCCGTCGGTTTCGTAGGCCGGATCCAAGCCGACACTGTCGCCGCCTCGTCCGAATACAAGAACCTTCTCGCTGGTAGCTTCGGCCTTTTCCTGTTTCTTAGCGGGGGCTTCGGCTTTCTCTTCTTCTTTCTTGCCACAGCCGGCGAAAAGAAAGATGATGAGCAGTAAAACCAAGCCGGAAACACCCAGGCGAATCAGTTTACTTTGTCCTTTCATAGTTCCTCCTTGAGATTCCTTGAGTTGCGGGTTAATGTAAACGGGAAATCGGAAAGAAACTATAGTCATCTATCTAAGTTAATTTAAATTGTCAAAAAATATTAATCGTAATGCACAGCCTGAGAAGCCCCGTCGATTCGGATTGTTTCTAATTTTAGTCAGCATGGCTTGTTCCATCGTGATTATTGGATGCGCTTTTTTCGGAGGCTTTGATCCTGCGACGCCTGGGGGCTATGAATCGCAGAAGCAAATTGTGAAACAGGGTTATTCGCGTGTTCCAACACCCCATGGGGAATGGCGGGCTATTTATTTCGGCTATGATCGCAACCGCGATTATTCCAGATATAATGATCGCGACAAAGGTCATGGTGTCGATCTGATCGAATACAAACGCCTACGAATAGACGGGGGTTGGGAGTTCCATCCCTTTTTAATACTGATCGACGAGAATTACGACGGATATGTAGATTGGGTTTATCTTGATCGTGATTTTAATGCGACCACAGAATCCGTATATGCCCTCGACGACATAAGGATTCATATTGAACGCGTCGATTTTTTTGGCTTCCGACCTTTTGAGATCGTACCGGCCCCCTTGGACTAACGCGCACGCCTCCCTATTGGTTTGTATAGGCTGTTAGAAAGGGATTCAAGTAATCGCTACAAAGGTTGTTCCCTGCCCCATGCGGCCTCCGGTGTGATTGCCGGCAGGAGATCCATATCTAAATCTAAAAACAGTCTGTTGAACGGGTTGCGAACCGGCGTTTCCAGATCGTGTCTCAGAATAAAGGAGCTGGAAAATATCAAAAGAAATGCAGGGTATTAAATGGTTTTTCTAATGCCGGCGGACGAATGCCGGTGTGAAAAGAGGTTGACTTGCCAACCAGTTTATGGAATTCACGCGATGAACAAAATTTAGTGTTTCCCACCTGTCTCAAGGCGTGATGAACCCGTAGAAAGTCACAATCCCGACGGATTCGCAAAAAGTTCGAGATACGCCTAACGTCGCCATCGGTTTTTCTTTTGAATCCGTCAAGGCATGATGCGGGTGGCTGAACATAAGCCGTGTTCGAGGAGGTCGGCCCTTTTGACAGCCAACGCCAAACCGGAAAATACAGTTGACTATCAGGAATTCTCCCCCTTCAAGCCTTTTGAGCCCCCCGGCGCGTCCGAACGATCCCCTCTTCCCTACATTTTCACCTTCATCGTCTGCATGATCACCTGGCTGGTGCTGTCCGGCAAGTTCGATTTTTTCCACATATCCCTAGGCGTTGTCTCGAGTGCCATCGTCACTTACACCTCCGGTGATATGCTTTTAAAATCCAGAAAAATCGGACGGCTTCCCGGCATCTGGTTGCGGTTTATTGCCTATATTCCATGGCTGCTGCTCGAAATTTTCCGGGCCAATATGCATGTGATGCGCCTGGTCTTCCATCCCCGCATGATGGAGCTGATCGATCCCCGTATCATCAAGTTTAACAGCCGCCTGAACGATGAGATGGCCCATTTCGTTTTCGCCAATTCAATTACGCTGACCCCCGGCACGATTACGGTTTACGTTTCGATTTATGGGAAATATTCCGTTCATGTGATCGACGAAGCCTCTGGCCATGGGTTGCCCGGTGAAATGGAGGCCAGAGTGGCCGCCATTTTTGGTGAATGATTCATGCAAGACATCTTTCTATATTCCGGAATTTTTCTGGCCTGCGTCATGGTCCTTTCGCTCTATCGGGCCGTTTTCGGTCCGACGGTGCTTGACCGGCTTATCGGCGTCAACGCGATCGGCAGCAAAACAACGACCCTGCTGGTCCTGATCGGACTGATTTACGGGCGGGTCGACATGTTTGTGGACATTGCCCTGGCCTACGCTACACTGAACTTCATCGTGGTGCTGGCGGCTTCCCGCTATTTTCAGAAGCGCAAGGGTCTTTACGACGAGATCGGGGGCAAGTAGTCGGCCGGCGTTTGCGCCCAGATGCCAAATCAATAGCCGGGCCCATCGATCCAAAGCCGCGGCCCAGAGGGATACCCCATGAGTTTCCTTGCGATTATCGTTACTGTTTTCATCGCCACCGGCCTTTTTTTCTTTCTGGGCGGCGCCATCGGTATTCTGCGCTTTCCGGATTTCTATTCCCGCCTGCACCCGGCCGGCAAACTGGATACCATGGGCCAGTTCGCCACGCTGATCGGTATGGCCCTGTATGTGATGCATGATTTAAGCTTGGGGTCGATCCTGACCGCCCTCAAGATCCTTTTGATTCTGGTGTTTGTTTTCATTACCAGCCCCACCGCCACCCACGCTATCGTCGATGCCGGCGTGAGGGCCGGCCTGCTTCCCTGGACCAAGGAAACGCGGGAGGAACGGCGATGATCTGGCCGCTTGATCTTATCATCATGCTGTTGGTGATGATCTGCGGAATCGGGGCGATTATGGTGCGCGATCTGCTCGGGGCCACCATTTTGTTCGGGGCCTACAGCTTCATGATGTGCCTGCTGTGGGCCATTATGGGTGCCGTGGACGTGGCCTTTACCGAGGCCTCGGTGGGCGCGGGGGTCAGTGCGGTTTTTTTCGTGGCGGCCGTTTTCCGAACATCGAGGAGGACCAGGGATTGAGAACGATTGCCTTGATCACCATTCTGCTGATGGGCGGGCTGCTGTTTTACGGAATACCCGATTTCCCCGATTGGGGCGATCCGACCTCGCCCGCCAGCATCCATGTTTCGCCTTATTACATCGAACACGCTTTTGAGGATACCCATGCGCCCAATATTGTCACCGCGGTGCTGGCCGACTACCGGGGCTATGACACCATGTTCGAAACCGCGGTGATCTTTTCGGCCGGTCTGGCCTGCTTTTTTCTTTTAAGAACCTTTCGGCAGAAATCGGATGAAACCCGGCTTTACCGCCATAACCCCACCGGGGTGACCCTGCGTATCGAAAAAGGCGGCAAAACCCCCGAGGGCTCGGACGAATTTGAACGAATCGATTCCCTCTGGGTGCCTTACGATCTGATCATCAGTATAACCGGCCGTCTGATCGTGCCGTTCGTCCAGCTTTTTGCCCTGTATGTCATCGCCCACGGCCACTACAGTCCCGGTGGCGGCTTTCAGGGCGGGGTCATTTTCGGAGCGGCCATTATCCTGTATGCGATATCAACGGATTTAAGGACGGTTTTCCGGCGCCTGAAGGAAAAGACGGCCATGCTTTGCAGTGCCGCCGGGGTTTTGATTTATGCCGGCACCGGCCTGCTTTGCCTTTTTCTGGGGGGCAATTTTCTGGATTACGGCCGACTGGCCGGCCTGCTCGGTGTCGATCCCGTGATGGCGCGCTCCCACGGCATTCTGATTGTGGAAATCGGTGTCGGGCTGGCGGTCATGGCGGTCATGGTGATGCTGTACTACAACCTTTCCTCGGCCGGCCGACACGACGAAGGGCTCTGATCTCATGGAAAGCATTCTGTCCAGTTTTCTGACCAAATACAATTACTGGGTATTTATCGGCCTGGTGATGATCGGCATGTATGCCATGATCGCCAAGCGCAACCTGGTCAAAAAAATAATCGGGATGAACATCCTCCAGACGGCCGTGATCCTGTTTTACGTCTCCATCGGTGCCAAGCAGGGCAAGACCATCCCGATTATCGAAACCGGCCACGGCGCGGACGCCGCGCATCACGCCGTGCAGGCCATCGATTATATCAATCCCCTGCCACACGTCCTGATGCTGACGGCCATTGTCGTTTCGGTGGCCACGCTGGGGGTGGCGCTGGCGCTGGCCATCAAAGTCCACCGACAGTACGGCACGCTGGAAGAAGACGAAATCGCCGCACAGATCGACAAGTCATGACAGCCCACTATCCTGTTCTCATCATTGTGGTCCCGTTGGTGGCGGCCTTTCTGGTCACCATCGCGGGCTGGATCGATAAACGGTTTTGTTTCCCGCTGGCCGCAGCGGCGCTCCTGGCCGTGCTTCTGATCAGTGTGGGGTTGCTGTTTGAAGTGCAGCAGGGCGGGCCGGTCGAATACTTCCTGGCGGGCTGGACGCCGCCGGTGGGTATCGGCCTGCGGGTCGATCACTTGAACGTCATCGTCCTCGTGGCCGTGGCCGCGGTGGCCTTCCTCAACCTAGTGGGAACCCGGCCGATCGTGGAGGAAACTTACGCCGATCGGCTGGGCGCATTTTACACCCTGTATATTTTACTGGTCACCGGCCTGATGGGCATCACCGCTACCGGCGATGCGTTCAACCTTTACGTTCTGCTCGAGATAGCGGCCCTCACCGGTTACGCCCTGATCGGCATGGGGGAGGGCCGGGCCCCGCTGTCCAGCCTGAATTATATCTTTATGGGGACGATCGGGGCCAGCTTCTATCTGTTGGGGGTGGGTTATCTCTATCTGGCCACCGGGACCCTGAACATGGCCGATCTGGCGGCAAGACTGCCGGAAGTATACGGTTCCAGGGTGGTGGTGTCCGGCTTTATAATGTGTCTGGCCGGGTTGTGCCTTAAAATGGGTTTTTTCCCGCTGCATGCCTGGCTGCCCAATGCTTATTCCCACGCCCCTTCTCCGGTCAGCAGCCTCGTGGCCCCGCTTATGACCAAGGTCATGGTCTACGTCATGATACGGATGGTGCTTTTTGTCTTCACGCCCGCCTTCGCCTTCGCGTACCTGCAGCTGAACGGTCCCATGGTCTGGCTGGCGGTGATCGCCATCGTGGCCGGCTCCCTCCTGGCACTTTCCACCCGGCGTCTGAAACGCATGCTGACCTATATTATCGTGGCCGAGGTCGGCTATATGGTCGGCGGTTTCTGGCTGGGCAATCGGGCCGGCATGTCGGGGGCCATTCTCCATATCGTCAACGATGCGGCCATGACCTTCTGTGTGTTTCTGGCGGCGGCCGCCCTTCTCCACAAGAACGAAGGCGATACCATCGACGATCTGCAGGGCATGTTCACCAAAATGCCGGTGACCATGGCCGCCTTTGTGGTGGCCGGCCTCTCGATTATCGGCGTGCCGCCCACCTGCGGCTTTTTCAGCAAATGGTATCTCATATCCGGTGGTATCGCCGCCGGCCAGTACGGTTTTGTGGCCGCCCTGCTCTTCAGCAGTCTGATCAACCTGGTGCTTTTCTTCCGGATTTTCGAGATCGCGTATTTTGAGCCTTTCAGCGCCCCTCACGGATCGCACGGCCATGGCGCCGTCCACGGAACGGCCGTCCAGGAGGCGCCGCTGCAAATGCTTGTACCGCTGGTGACCTCAGCCCTGCTGCTGGTTGCGCTGGGGTTGTACGCCGGTGATATTGTCGAGCTCTTCGTGGTTCAAGTTATTCCGACAGGGATTCGCTGATTTATGGACTCGATTTTCTCCATTAAACCGCTCGCCGCCGTGCTGGTATCGCTTCTGGCGGCGCCCTTTATTTTCGGCAGCCGCTCGCCCAATGTGCGCGAAGGGTGGACCTTCCTGGCGGCGCTGATCAAATTCGCGCTGGTGGCGTCCATGCTGCCGGCGGTGCTGGCCGGACAGGAAATTGTCTGCACCGTGGTGCAGGTGCTGCCGGGCCTGAGCATTGCCTTCCGGGTGGATGCCTTCGGCATGCTCTTCGCGATCGTGGCCTCTTTCTTATGGATTATCACCTCGGCCTATTCCATCGGCTATATGCGGGGACTCGACGAGCATGCCCAGAACCGGTATTATTGCTGTTTTGCCGTTTCTCTGAGCGCCACCATCGGCGTGGCTTTTGCCGGCAATCTGCTGACGCTCTACCTCTTTTACGAGATGCTGTCCCTGGCCACCTATCCCCTGGTCACCCATCACCAGGACCGGGAAGCCCGGACTTCCGGACGCAAATACCTGCTGTACACGGTGGGCTCCTCCATCGCACTGGTGCTGCCCGCCATGCTGATGGTCTATTACCTGACGGGCGATCTATCCTTCGGCCCCCAGGGGGTTCTGGCCGGCCAGGCCTCCCGTGCCACCGTGGCGGTGCTGCTGTTCATGTTTGTTTTCGGTTTTGCCAAAGCCGCGGTGATGCCGATGCATTCCTGGCTGCCGGCGGCCATGGTGGCCCCCACGCCGGTGAGTGCCCTGCTGCACGCCGTGGCCGTGGTCAAGGTGGGTGTTTTCAGTATTGTGCGCACCGCCACCGGCATCTTCGGCACGGATATGCTGGCCTCTTTTCAGCTCGGCCCGCCGCTTCTGGTCGTGGCCTCGGTGACGATTCTGGCGGGGTCCCTGATCGCCCTCTCCCAGGACAACCTGAAGCGCATGCTGGCGTTTTCCACCATTGCGCAACTGTCTTATATCGTTCTGGGGGTGGCCCTGCTGTCGCCCAAAGGGCTCACCGGCGGCATGGTGCATATCGCCATGCACGCGTTCGGCAAGATCACCCTGTTTTTCTGTGCCGGGGCTATTTTTGTCGCCACCGGCAAGAAAAACATTAGTGAAATGACGGGCATCGGGCGCCGGATGCCGGTGACCATGACGGCCTTTTTCATCGGGTCGCTCAGCATTATCGGTATGCCGCCCTGCGGCGGGTTTTTTAGTAAATGGTATCTGGCCCTGGGGGCCCTGGAAGCACACCATATCGCTGTTTTAGTAGTGCTGCTGGTGAGTTCCCTCCTGAACGCCGCCTATTTCATGCCGGTGGCCTACAAGGCTTTTTTCTGCCCGCCCGACGAGGCCCTGTTTGAAAACCGGGTTCAGGAAGCGCCCCTGTTCTGTGTCGTGCCGCTGGTGATCACCGCCGTGATATCCATCGCCCTGCTGGTTTATCCTCAGCCGTTTATGCAACTGGCCATGATGTCGGCCGCCAAATTCACCGGATTATAAGCCGTGCCTGAAGAACATGAAGAATTGATGGAATTGAAGCATGACCCCGTTCCGGGCTACCGGCCGATCTTTTTCGTGGCCATCACGGTGGGCCTTCTGTATATGGGCGTCATTCTTTACAATACGCTGTAATACGGCAGGCGCGCGCGCGCGACCGCGCCCCGCGGTATTCCAACCCTGAGACCGCAACCTGCCAGGAGGTCGTTGACATGCTTTCAAAACCGCCGGATGAGAAAATCTACCTGTTCGACAAGCCCAAAAACGTCAAGCGGCTGTTCGTCTTTTTCTATTCCACGCTCGTTTTGCTCCTGATCGCCGAATTTTTTGTGCATAAGCATCCCCATTTCCCGTGGGAGGGCTGGTGGGGGTTTTACGCGGTTTACGGTTTTGTGGCCTGTGTTCTGCTGGTTCTGGTGGCCAAATACATATTGCGGCCGCTGGTCAAACGCCGGGAGGACTATTATGATTAACCCCGTGCCGCCGGCGGCCGTGTTCATCATCGGGGCCCTGCTCGTTCCGCTTTTCCGGGGGAACCTGCGGCGTGCTGTGATGCTGATCCTGCCGGTTCTGGCCGTTATCAATTTGATCCAATTGCCGATGGGCGACAGCTGGACGGTATCCTTTCTGGGGCAGGAACTGGTGCTGGCACGGATCGACCGCCTGTCCCTGGTGTTCGGCTATATTTTTATCCTGATCGGACTGATCACCACGATTTACGCCCTGCACGTGGAGGATACCGTGCAGAATGTGGCCGGTGTCCTTTATACCGGCAGCGCCCTCGGGGTTATTTTCGCCGGCGATTTTTTCAGTTTTTTTATTTTCTGGGAGCTGTTGACCGTCTTTTGCGTGCAGTTGATCTGGGCACGCCGCACGCGTCTATCCATGGGTGCTGGGTATCGTTATCTGCTGATTCATGTCGCGGGCGGATTGATTCTGCTGGCCGGCATCGTCCTGCACGTTCACCATACCGGCTCGATCGAATTCGGCCTGATCGGCCTCAACGGCCCCGGGTCGTTTCTGATTTTTCTCGGATTCGGGATCAACTGCGCCTGGCCGATTCTGCATACCTGGCTCTCCGATGCCTACCCCGAAGCAACCATTACCGGCACCGTTTTTTTAAGTGCCTTCACCACCAAAGCCGCCGTCTACGCCCTGGCCCGGGCCTATCCGGGCACCGAGGCCCTGATCTGGATCGGCGCCGGCATGGCCGGCTTTCCCATCTTTTTCGCCGTGATCGAAAACGACCTGCGGCGGGGATTTTCACTAGATGTCCTGCCAGTTTCAATTCATATTGATC
>JAERRP010000025.1 GCA_016735415.1 Desulfobacterales bacterium
GGGCGTTTCCGCCACCAGTCCGGGAGCCGCACCAGGATTCCGCTTTCCTCGAGAAAGGGCACGTTCTTGAGAAGGTGGTAAGCCTCGGCCGGCGTCCACGCCAGGGGATGAAAAACATCTCCGGAATTGACCATCTCCCTGACAAAGTCGATCTTCTCGGATGCCCGATATACGGGTTCAAGCAGATTGATCAGCTCCTTCTTGTTTCGTTCACCCGCATATTCCTGAAGCGCTTTGCCCAGGGGACGGTATTGCACGCGCCCTCCCTTGGAAAGGCTGGGCGCGTAGGTCGCCAGAAACGCGAACGGCAGTTCAGGGTCGCGCTTGTTCTCCGCAAGGTGAAAACAGACACGTCCGACCTGGTGCCAGATTGCAGCGTGTTTCTTCAGCCACACGGACAGGCCGTCTTTTGACGCGGCGACCTCTTTCCGCGCCCAAGCGTCCAAATCAACCCAAAGGTCACGAAAGATCTTGATTTTTAAGTACTCTCCTCCCTGCATGGGCGGAGCGGAGAGCAGCATGGTGGCCAGCTCGGATTCAAAAGGCGGCTCAATCGGGGGGAGCGGTTTCCCGACGGATTCGGGCCTGCGGCAGAGCTGTGTCAGGTAGCGGCGGGCGAAATCCCGCCAATAGGAGAAAGATGACGGCGGCGGTGCATCCGGCTTTGTGGCGGCGAGCGCGAAAAGGCCCTCAGCCGAGGATGACGAAAAGGCGGCCGCGACCCTCTTCATCCAGGCGTCGGGTGCCGCCTCGGTATCGTTGCTGCCTTCCAACAGGCGAAGGCGACCGGTAGGTGTCAGTTTAAGATCGTAGTCCATGCCATTCCTAAATCGCCTGCCGGTTCAAGTTTTTGCGCATGTTGAAGCGGTCGTCTTTCCGCAGCATCACCAGATCATCATCCAGGCCGTGCCGTAGGATGTCCAGGCAGGGCGAGAAGGAGACCACCTGTTTAGCTGAAATGTGGGCTGATCGGAAGGGGAAAATGATTGGGTCCCCGATACGCGGTGGCATCCTCGTCTCCGCATGTTCCATCGACACGAAGCACATAGCCATAGCAGCTATGGTGGCGCTCATCGAAAGACCTCATGAAGCGGATGCGGGGCGGACAGCCACGATACGACCCGGCCAAGAATCTTTATCCGTGCCTGCTGATTTTTGCCGATAAGAGGCAGTTTAAGGAGCCTCGGCATCTCATCCTGAGGCAAGCCATCAATCCATCTCCTGTTGTGAAGGCCCCTCGTCTTACGAGGCCGGGTTGCCCATGCCGGCACCCGCCAGCAGATCCCTGTCCACCTCCAGAAATTCAGCCAGCGCCTGTTGGGACGAGGTCAAATTGCCCAATCCGCTCGCCGGCAGGGGCTCCATCTCATCGTCATCCATCATCTCCCCGCCCACGGCCGCCAGCCATCCGATGTAGAGGCTGCGCAAATCCCCGCGCAGCAATTCATCCCGCACCGGGGCAAGGCGCGTCATCCAGCCGCGGCCATCGTCCATCCCGAAGCGGTCGTAGTTCTGGGACTCCTCCAGACTCCAGGTAATAACCCAATGGGTTTTGGTGGCTTTGAAATCAAGAAGATAGCGCACCGCCATTGCCTTGGCCGTTTCTTTCGCCAGCGCTTCGATGGGCAGGCGCACCATAAAAATGGCCGTCATCCAGTTGGCCACATAAACATGGACGTCGAAATACCGCTGCATCAATTTATCCGGTTTGCCTTTGAAATCTCCCCAATTGTATTCATTTGTGAAGCTGACCGGCGTGATATGGGCCCGGGTCGAGAGTTCCTTCAGGGCCGATATCTCCTTCGATGTCAATGGCCGGTCGATAGCAAGAAATTCGTAATACTGGTATTCGCTCATTGCTCTTTTTCCCGGCAGTTGTTGAAAAAATGCAACAGTTGCCATTCATCTCAATCAGAAACCGTCGGCCATAGATATTCAACCAACGACTTGGTTGCTTGTCCACAGTCCGTAACGATCAGCCTTTTTTATCTGTTTAATCTTGTGGTTGGGAAATTTTGGACATGTCTTCATTCCATCTTCGAAGAAAGCTTTCTTCACCATCATCTCCAGATACAAGCCAATCTATCCGTTGGGCCATTGCTTCAGCCATGCGAAGCGTCAGCATAGCTTCTTTGAATTTCTCAATGATTACAGGCATCGTAAATCGACAGTTTTCTATTTTTCGAATTGAAACGCATCATTGATATCGCTCAGCAGCAGATTTATCGATTGTACTGTTTCGTCGTCCGGTTGGGTTTCTCCATCCCCAATTTCAACCTGAACTCGAAAGGACATGGGGATATTTGCTTTATTCTTTAGTTCGAGCAATCTTGGCATGATGTCGCCCAGGTCTTGAATCTCGGCAGGCTTTAATTCGCTGCGAGCAACAAGTATGTTGGAACCTGTCTCGATTCCACCGAAACCCGATTCAAACTCATTAATGCCGGCACCTGAACCAGAGACAGTAGCGGCCTTTAGTTTAATGCCTTGTGCGGACGGGTACTCACAGGGCCATTTCCCGGATTTGGGATCAAGTTGAGTGAAACGAGCATTCAGCGAAGCTGAAATCACATCGCTCACGGTTTTCCATGGCAATGTTTGACCTGCCTTCTGAGAAAGCGCGGTGGCGATGGAAAGTGCTGTAGCTTCCTCATCCGTCCACGCTTGAGGTAAAGTCTCCGGCAATATCTCGGCTGCCATAATCTGAACAGGAGGCTGTTGGAGCAACGCCTGTTCTGTAAGCACTCCCGCCGGGATCGGTTCTGCAAGAATGCTGGCCGGACCATTGGTCAGCCAGAGTGAGCCGGATTCGACGGCTTGTGTGACGGAGGTTTTAACGACATCGTTTGCTGCCTTGGGAATTGGCAGTGGTTCCATATATCCATCCCGTTGAACCTGAACGACATTTGTGCCGTTAAAATAATCCATTACAGCCTGAACGGGTATTGCATTCTTATCCCAAAGATCAGGCAATTGTTCCGGCTCCAGTAGCATCGATTCGATTTCCTCCAACTCTGCGGCTTCTGACAATACCAATTCGAGGAGAGGGTCTTTCATCGCCGTTTCATCCGGACGCGAATACCACCAAGTCCGGGCTGAACCATCAGGACGCGTTAAGCGCAAGACAAATGCACCCATCTCGCAACCTTCGGTCAGCGTATCGATGATCGCCTGGGCTTTAAGCATTTTGGGTAAATGGGGCAGCTGTGCAAAGGAACCGGACAAGTCCTTTACCCGTCGGCTCGTTTCGCCCTCCCGCCACAAATCGTAAGGACCTTCCGGCAACAGCGCTTCTGCCGAGATCGATGAATCCTGAACGCGAGAACGCGGATCGTTCTTTATAATGGTGAAATGAGGTTCGTCGGTCACATTGATCTTAAATGCCTGTACCTCATTTTTATCCGACACCGTTACTACCGTGCAGTAAGTCTGTCTGATTGCATCCGGAATGCGTCCCTTGGCTTTATCGAGATTAATGGTGAGTGTCTGCATTCGTGCGACATCCACATTGCCTTCCTTCTGTTGCTCCTTGAGATTGACACCCACTTGTTCCCACGCCAGATAGTCACGGACACTCGCAGAGGCAACCTCGAGACCGTCTTTTGAAGGTGCCAGGAGAATGACGGCATTTCGGTAAACACGGGGTTTTTCAGGTCCTGTGGTTTCATCCAGATACCTTTTGGCCTGCGGGCTGGGTTTGCCAGAATCGCTTGCCCCGCCAGGCCCCAGAATGCCGTAGTGGAAAAGACCGTCGTCTTCAATATCCCGGGGTTTCGCAGGCAGGGTATGCACCCGAACACCAGCTGCATTGGCTCCCGTTGACAGTGTCTTAGTCTTCCCGATTTCATCCAACAACCGAGCGTGAACCACATCATCGGAAACTCGGCTCACAGCGACGGCATGCATTTGAGTGAGATTCGGCCGGTTACCCAGGCGCCATGTCCCCGGCAACTCATTCTCGTTGGAAGCTGTATTTTGATCATCCAACCAGAAGCTGACTTGGGACCAGCGCAATAGCCCTTTTTCGAACTCGATTTTGTCCGGGCGGTTGGGAGCGATCAGCACTGCCAGGTCGCGTGTCCTGGCATTCTGACCGATGGGTTGTGAATGCAGGAATGTGGTAATTATCGCTTGCTCCACTTCACGAAAGCGCAGTCCAACAGAATCACGTTGAATATCCCGCGCTCGTCCCAACTCGCCTTCTATAATACCCGTCCAGGCCTGTTGTTTACCTTCGTGTTCTTCAGTATCCGCAACCGTCACCAGCTCGCGCATGGCATCTGACAATCCCGCCAAACCTGGTTGTGTTAGAAAAACACATGAACCTACCAGAGGGCTGGTGTCCCATTTCTCGGCCTCGCGTAGCGCCAATGCAAAAGTGCGCAATACGCCTCTTGCTTTTTGAAAACGATCTAATTGCGTCCACTTGGTATAAAAAACTTCGGTTAAATCTGGATGGAAAGGAAAGCTCCAAAGAAACCTCGCTTCGGCATCCGCCCCCTGTCCACGGGTTTGCTCGTCTAAGTCAAAAAGTCCTTTGAGAGCGGCCTGAACATGAGGACGGAAGGCATTATGATCCTTGATCGATTCCGGCGTAAAGAAACGGCGGCGCAAGACTTCCGCCACGTCCTCCTTGACAACCGGTTCGACAGCTTCCTCGCGTTGTCTCTGGAAGATGTCGTAAAGCTCGCCCTGAAGTCGCCGCCCGAAGGCATCGGTCTTTAGCGGATCGCTTGCTAACAAAGATGCCACGATGCAGCATTGATCCACTTTGGTCGCTGCTTGGGTCAGGTACTGAAAAAAATTGATGATCCGGTCATTCCATTTGACGTCCGAGGCCACCTTCTCGCGAACGTACATCAGTACTTCGTCAATGAGCACAAGAACGCCTATCCCTTCTTCAACCGGGATTTTCAGCAATTCGATAAGTAGGTTGGTGGCCGGTGCCGACTTGCGTTCCTCTGCTTTGTTCTCAGGATGAAGAATTTTAAGACCTGCATCGCCCGCCACCTGATAGGCCAAAACACTCCAAGGTTGCTTGAGCATCCTTTTTTGACCGTCTGGCGCAGGAACTTCCATTCCTTTTTCGATATCCAGATAATCGAAGCAAATACAGACTACACGCGCTTTGGTTGGTGCTTGACCAATATGAGCCTTGAATTCGTCAACAGCCGTTAAAGTCGGGAGATTTTCTGGATCGGCCATCAAATGCCGCAATGTAATCAAAGTATGCGTCTTACCGCCACCGTAGGTCAACTCGAGTTGGCGAACAGCCTTATCATTCTTGCCTGCCACTCGAAGGGTTACGTCTCGCACCAATTGACGTAAATTATATGTTGGATACGTTAGCGCAAAAAAATGTTCCGGATTTTCATAAGTCGGTCGTTCGCCGCGCTGCATTAGAACGTCATAAAGATCCGCCGCGAACATATTCAGAGGAAGCTCGCCTGATTTCAGGTCGTCACGCAAAACCACGACTTCATGCCAACTTTTCCATGGATTTTTCGCCATGTTATTGCTCCTTGTTAGTCCGCGATGACATCATCGACGAAGGCCAGTTTTTTTTGTGCATCGGGAACCGTTGCTCCTTTGGCCTGAACATGGTTGCTCAGGCTTTCCAAAAGAGACCTTTCCTCGCTGCCGCCATTGGAAAGCTCGATCAATGACTGCATCAGGCGTTTGAACAGCTCCTGGCGCCTCAGGCCGTTATCATCCAGGTATTCGTCCACCTGGTGAACATCACCTGCCCGCCACAAGTGCATTAAGCGATGGACCCGGTCAATCAGCGGGATGGGACGACCGCTGGGGGCTTCATAGCCCATGGTGCGGCGCTTTCGCTGCACCCAGGTTTTCAATTTAATTTTGCTCCCCGAGCCACCATTTTCTTCAGGTTCTGTTTCGGCGTCCGGATCAGATGATTCCTCTTGGCTCGAATCTTTTGAAACGCTCCCCTTGTGCGACACTAAATCCCAGGCCGACTCCAAATCGCGGTCGGCCAGGCCGCAGGCCGTAGCATACAAAATACAGGCACCAGCTGGAGCCTCGTCTATACCAAAATCATGACGATGGAGCAGGTAATAGGCGGTGGGGGCGTCCATGCGATCAGCCGCGGCCATGTCCGAGTCCTCTTTTTCTCCTGTCAGCACTTGGCCGACCACAAAGTCCACGACCATGCGACGAACATGTGAGAGAAACTCACCAACGGACATCACTTCGCCCGGGGTGTTGGCCTTTTTGACGATGGGATGTTTGCTGTAAGCCTCCATAGCAGGCCCCGTTGCGGCCCACACAAAGTCCGGACCTCGAATTCCGGCATCCCAGTAGTCACGCAGGCATTCGGTAATGTTGGTACGCATCTCTTCAAGAACCTTGTTGTCCCAGCCGGGACGGGCACTCATAGATCGTTTTTTGCAAACGAGCCAAACGGAGGACGCCAACCTAGCGCCTTTGGCTGCCTTGTTGGGCATTTCTGTCTGTATTGGCCAACTTGAATCTACTACAAAACCGGCTTTTATGATCGCGCTCACCAATGTTTCCCATGCATCGGGGTATTTGTTGGCAAACACTACAACGAATCTACCGGTATCCGATAGTGCATTATAACCAGATTTGAAGGCCTCCGCCATTCCATCCTCGTACCATTGCTTCGCTTTTAGATGATCCCCTTTTCCTTTAGCAGCGTGTTGGATAATCTCGTCATCTTTTATCGTATTTGTAGAAGAAAATTCGTCGGGAAAACGGTGGTGAAGAATCTGACGAAGCCAGACATAAAAGAAATCGCTTAAATCCGCATATGGAATGGCATCATAGTAGGGAGGGTCGGTTACTATAATATCAACACCATGACCATAAGCATCCATTTTTCGCGCACTATCCCACTTAATTTGAACATTAGAATTCACTCCTTTCACAGCGCAAAGAGCATGTTCGATATAACGAGATATCCATTCCACTGCATCGAGATAATTTCCAGTTGTAGACCCGAAAGGATTGACTTCGCAATAATCCCAGTTTACGCGAAGTGCATAACGCTGGAACGTGTTCGAAATTGTTTCGCGACCAATATCCCAATGGCACGGGGTACTATTCCTGTCAGCTACTCTGTCGGTAGCAAGAGAAACTTCGGAAAATATTGCTTCGGAAAAAATATTTGTATAAGTTTTTGATAGTAAGTCTTGTAACCGAACTGTGCATTCAGCCAATATAGTCAAACATAGCCGCTGACGGTGGTTAAAAACTTTTTTAAAAGAATCAATGCCATAGCGTGTAAGGCCAGACAAACCGCGTGCATTTGGAGACGGTCTGTCCGACTCAATTGGAGCATCAAGAGTGGCACCTTTTCTGCTCTTGGATAGTATTTTTTGGCATTGTTCAAATGCTATAATCTCATTTGAGCCAATTGACCGGTACAATTTACCTTTAGGTTCATTAGCTACAACTGCACACGGCACATCGCCCCAGGTTCCACTGGTTGCGGCGAATTGAATATCCTCCATCGTCATTATAGTATCGCAACACGGACACTTTGCCCCTGCCCGTGACATGGTACCTTCACCGATCCGCTTGTCATGTTCCCGGTTCTGCGCTGCGTTGCCGCCATGGGCGGGCACATCGTTTTGAATACCGAACTCGACGCCGCTCTTGCCGGCCTTAGGGGTCATCGTGAGCAACACACGTTTACGGACTTTTTTGCAAAGCCATTGAGTTTTTAGAAGTGGCACTGTGGCTCGGCAGTTTTTGCACTTAATGGTCCTGGCCCAAAGATAGGCCACTGTTGGTTTGGACACCCAACGCGGATTGCGTTTGTCTTTAAGATATTCATTTGAGAATTCAGCATTTAACACATCAATGTCTGGCATGCAGACATCATCTAACGGAACTAAACGCATCGGCTGTTTTTCGTATGGATTGGGATGCTTGAGATCAAGGGGTTCGAAGTTGGCGTAAGTTGGATAGAATTGGGCCAATTCCTTGCGAGCCTGATTTAAGACCCATCGCCCCCAGGCGCGTACATGCCAGGCAAGATCGGCCTTGGGAATGCGCCCCGAGTCTCTCTTTTCCCATAGACTGAGTTGCGGTTCCGCTTTCTGGCGTTTGGTTTTTTTGGTTCGCCCAATAAGATGAGGATGCGCCTTATAAAACGCCTCCATGAAATCTTCATCTTCTACGATGAAATCGGGTAATGGATGTGTTTTGCCCGCCAGTTTCTGCGGGTACTCAAGGGTGCACTTTAGGATGAACCAAGCCACCGGATTGATGTCAACCGCTGTGGCTTCGCATCCCAACCGCATGGCCTCCAGCGGGATGGCGCCACCGCCGGCGAAAGGATCGAGCACCCGCGGTGCACGTCCTCCATAAGCCTTCTTAATTTCCTCACGAAACCAGGCCAACTCACTTTCACGAAAGGCGACATCGCTGCGATGCTGTTCGATCTTCTTGCGACCGCCTGATTTGGGCTCCGTGCCGATCCATCTGAGCACACCGCCCTGTGTTTCTTCCTTGATACGTTCGACGACACGCCCATTGGGCATTTTCTTTCGCTCGATTTTCTCGACGACCGTGCCGCCGATCCGCTCACAAAGATTCCGCCGTTCCTCCGGTGTGCCCGGATCTGGAAGAAGCGTTGCCAGCAGTGCTGCTCGGCAAGCTGCCAAGGGCCTTCTTGCCGGCCATATGTGCAAGGTTGAAATATGCCCATGCCGGACATTTTTTTCATGTACCGAGGCGAGCGATGTCTGTTTCAGTGGAAACGCTCGTTCGATAAGACGTGTTTTATCCGTCATTCATTAACTCCTACCAATTCTTTTAACTTGTCACGGAAATAGCAAAAGCTTGGCGATGCATTATTGGAGATATCCATATGAGGCGAAATCGCTTCCGCCCAGTCTGTTTTTACGGCTCCGACAGCCTGCCAGCCCTTGGCGGATAGTTTAGATGATCCGCCCTGGTGAACCGCGTCAGCCAAAACTTCCCATGTCCCGCAGATGCTGTCATTAACATACGCGTTGAGAATATTCTTCTTGGCTCGGGGATAGGCGGTTCTAATCGCATTCAGGTCTCCGAGAAACCAAGCTTCGCCTTCTTCAATGGCGATACAGAACCGAGTTTCCGGGTTGGGATTACATTGATCAAGAATACCAAATAACCTTTGGCGGAAGGCTCTTAGGCATTGCTCATCAAGATCACAGACCAAAATACCTACTGCCGGATAGTCCTCAGGAAAAGCGGCGAAGGTTCTTCCATAGCCTTTGAGAAGCTTTGGAAGATTCTCTAAGAGAATCCTTTTGGCGGCATTTTGGGTATCTTTGATGTTTCGAGGGATACGGCCAATTCCTTTATAAGAGTGAACCTTGAAGGTATGATCGGCGCCAACGATCTTGGGGGCCAGAATCTCAAGTGTTTTTTTACCGGATTGGTCCTCAACGAGAATTTCAAAATGCATCCGTTCACCTCGCATCCAGATAATCGCTGTACCATAGGCCACCCAAAGGAAGGCCCTCTGCAACCATATTCTTGACTGTATCGTCTTCACTGACGCGTTTAACAGAGGCAAATCCCTTTTCTGCTTTTTCTAAAACCCAAACCTCTTCCGGGGATAATGCATCGACAAAATATGGCTGGTGTGTGGTGACGAATACTTGAGATCCATCCTTGCGCCCCGTTGCGTGACTACGAAATTCTTGTGCCAGCGTTTCCAATAATTTGTGATAGAGACCGTTTTCCGGTTCCTCGATACACAAAAATGGTGGGGGTGACGGATCTTCCAGTAGCAGAAGATAGGCGAAAACTTTTAATGTTCCATCGGACATTTGTTGCACATAAAATGGGTCTCTGAAGCCCTTGTCATTAAACCGTAAGAGCAACCTGCCATCCGCCGTCTTGTCAGTATCGATTTTGTTGACGCCGGGGATTTTTTGGGCAATGCGTTCAAGAATCGACCGTAATCTTTTGGGGTGCTCCCGTTCCATGTACTGCACTACATTGCCCAGATTGTCGCCATGGATATTCAAGTGTTTTTGTGGCCCGGCCAAAGGAAGACTACGGGCCGCATCAGGAGTGAAATAACTCAGGTACCATCCCTCTATGAACCTGCGAAAAGCCGAAATTCTTGGATGTTGTTTAAGGGAGCCGAGGGTGGCGATGCCGAGCTTGCGTTTATCTTCGAGTTCAACCACTTCGGTTTCCTTACTCTCTTCTTTGTCGTCACTTTTTTTAATAGAATCGATCAGCCTTAGCAGGTCCAATTGTCCTTTATCTTCATCTATCTGGCGACCTTCCTCATCTCCCTTCCATACAACCCCTTTGCCCTCATTCAGAACAAGAAATGAGAATGGCCTGCCATGCTTCTGTCCCTTTCTTCTTTGGCGCAAACGTTCCTTTTGTACATAAGGCCTGCCAGATCTATCCAGGCCGATGGAAAGTTCATAGGTGATCGGACGGGCCTTACCCCCCTCTTTATAGTACACTTCGATTTCTATTGGTCCATTTTGCCCTTGTGAACGGATGCGATTGAATCCTCCGCGGCCCCTCAAATCACAAGCCTCTTCAACACCAGCTCTCAAACAGTCGGAGAGAAATCCAAATACATCAAAGAGCGTGCTCTTTCCAGATCCGTTTTTCCCGATAACCGCAGTCATTGGCGTCAACGATACAGCTTTCTGCAAATTCCAGAGCTTTCCGATAGTCACATCCCTTAAAACTCTGAAATTTTTTATTCTAATACCATTTATCTTCGCCATTACGCCCTCCAACAGTTCTATTTGAATTTACCCTGCATCCATTCGTATTCAACCTTCCTTCATATCTCTCCATCCTGCAGGAGCTGGCCGTCGCCAATCCGCTGTCCCCGCGGTTCCGCCGTGCGGCCGATCGTTC
>JAERRP010000065.1 GCA_016735415.1 Desulfobacterales bacterium
GCGGTTGTCCGGCCGAAACCCCTTGAACCAATCCCTGATCAGCCACTTGGCCTTGAGGGAGAAAAAGACCATCAGGGGCACCAGGATCAGGTAGATGATGCCCGAGATCAATCCCCGGACCGAGGCCAGGGAAAAGGACACGAGCCGCTGGGCGGAACCCGTGATCTGGGTACTCAGAGAGGCGGTAATCTGGCGGATCTGCTCTTCGGTGATATAGCCGGGATATTTCTCGGGCAGCTGGATCAGCAGGCTCTGGCCCTTGGCGAACATGGCGGGCAGCTGCTGGAGCAGTTGACCCACCTGGCGGGAGACGAGCGGCAGCAGGATAACGAGCAGGGACAGGAAACTCACCATAAAAAGAATGAAAACGATCAGAACGGCCGCTGGGCGGGGCACCCTGCGTTTTTCCAGGGGGGTGACGAGCCCCTCCAGCAGATAAGCAATGATAATGGCGGCCAGAACCGGTGCCAGCATCTGGCCCAGGAACAAAATCAGGGTAAACACCAGGATCAGCAGAAACCACAGGATCATGACCTGGGGGTTCGAGAAATAGCGGTTGATCCATTCGCGAATGAGCTGGTTCATGAAGGCGGTTCCGTGCCGAAGAGATATGGCCGCATCGCTGGCGGGCGGCCGTTTCCGGGTCCCACCCCGGGCGGGATCGTGAACGTTGCCGGCGTGGGCGCCAACCGATTAATTACGATTATTCTCAGGTCGCTGTCAAATAAAATGCGGCTGCGGATTTAGCGGGGATTGTGCCCGGGCAGCGGATGAGATACAAGCGTCAGCGTTGCCGCGGTGTGAGCCCTCCTCCCCTCCCACCGCGATACCAGGATCTGGATCGAAGGAGACCCTTTGCCGGTTATCAACCCTTCCACCTATCAGCCGCCGCCATTGATCGCCAACGGCCACCTGCAAACCATCCTGCCGTCACTTTTCCGGCGGGTGGGCGGCGTGGTCTACCACCGGGAACGTATCGTCACACCGGATGACGACTTTCTGGACCTGGACTGGTCCCGAAAGCAACAGCCCCGCCTGGTCGTGCTATGCCACGGGCTGGAAGGCAGCACCGCCTAGTCCTACATGAAGGGCATGGTCCGGGTGTTCAACCGGGCCGGCTGGGACGCGCTGGGCATCAATTTCCGGGGGTGCAGCGGCACCCCCAACCGCCGGCTGCGCTCTTATCACAGCGGCGCCACGGACGATCTGGCCACCGTGCTGCGGCATGTCCACAAGGGGACGGCTTACGCCGCCATCGGTCTGATCGGTTTCAGCCTGGGCGGCAACCTGGTACTCAAATACCTGGGTGAGCAGGGCCGCGATCTCGGGGCCTCCATCCGCTGGGCCGCCGCGGTGTCGGTGCCCTGCGACCTGAAAGGCAGCGCCGTCGAAATGGCCCGACCCGCCAACCGGCTTTACATGCGCCGTTTCATGTGGACCCTGGGCGCCAAAGCCAGGGCCAAGGCCACACGCTTCAACGGCCGCCTGAAAACCGATGATTTTCGCGAGCTGCGCACCTTCCGCGAATTTGATGACCGCTTCACGGCACCGGCCCATGGGTTTAGCGACGCCGAAGATTACTGGCGGCAATGCAGTGCCCGTTTTTTTGTCGATCGGATCCGCATCCCCACCCTCCTGATCAACGCCCGCAACGATCCCTTCCTTTCCTCCGGCTGCTACCCGGTCGCACAGGCCCGCCGAAGCGCCTGGCTGCACCTGGAAATGCCTTCTACCGGCGGCCATGTCGGATTTATGCCGCAACACCTGGACCGGGATTTCTGGCATGAACGCCGTATTCTGGATTTCGCCGGGTCCTCGGGTTTCCGCTACGGCTTATAGCGCTTGACTGCGAATGGATAAATTGGGATGGATAGCGCGTCAGGGTTCATCCACAGCGGGGTTTTCACAGCACGGCGGTTGGATTTGATGTTGCGACCAAGGGTGCTTATTTGTAAAAGAAGACTCGGTTTGAGGGCCTCGACCGAAATAAACCCGTTTCCTCGAAAGTGAGGATCCATGCCCCAGAAAGTTAACTGGAAAGTCAGCGACGATTTCGCATTGTTCTGCTCCGAAATCATGGAGGTCTACCCGGAGGCCATCGGGGTGGCCTACAAGGGCCTGGACTGCGGCTGTGCCCTGTTGTGCGGCGTGTCGGTCGGGTCGCAACCCCTGGGCCCGTTGCGTTATCTGTCGGGACAACCCAAACCGGCCAACCAGCGGCGGCCCATCTGCCTGAAGTGCAAGCTCGACGACGGCCTCCGTGGCCGCGTTGTACGCGAAGGGATATTCTGGCCGGGGACGGTCAGTGAACGCCCGGATATTGAATTGCGCAACCTGATTGGTCGAAGTGTATTCGGCCCCCATTACAGGGAAGAATCCTGATTTCACCATCAGACCCAAATCTCAACCCGCCGCGCATGGAATCGCCCGCGCATTGTCGACAAAAAGAGCCGGCCATAACGGAAATCCCGGAATTTGCATGCCGGTATCTGGTCGGAACACCCCGGGGCGATTATATTCCCGGGCAATTTTCGGAATATACCGCCCGGAAGGTGCGGCAGTTTCACCGCCAGCTTCCGGACTACCGCCCCACCCATCTCGTCCGTCTGAACCGGCTGGCCCGTTCGTGGGGAATCGGCGAGATCCTGGTCAAGGACGAATCAACGCGCTTTGGTCTCCGCGCCTTCAAGGTCCTGGGCGGCAGCTATGCCGTGGCGCGGCTGGTGTGCGAAAAACTCAGGGTGGCCATTGAAAATATCGATTACAATGACCTGGTGAGCGCAGCGGTGCGGCAGCGCATCGGCCGGATAACATTGACGACGGCCACCGATGGGAATCATGGGCGGGGGGTGGCCTGGGCGGCGCAACAGTTTAAACAGCCGGCTGTCATCTATATGCCCAGGGGTTCGGCCGGCGCGCGGGTGGAAAGCATTCGTGCCCACGGCGCCACGGACGAAGTGACCGATCTGAATTATGACGATACGGTGCGCCTGGCCTGGCGCCGGGCGCAGGCAAACGGCTGGCAGGTCATTCAGGATACCGCCCGGGAAGGCTATACCGCGATTCCGCGCTGGATCATGCAGGGCTACCTGACGCTGTGTGCCGAAGCGGTGGACCAGATGTCGCACGAGGGACTTCGCCCGACCCATGTCTTTATCCAGGCCGGAGTGGGCGCATTCGCCGGCGCGATGGTCGGCTATCTGGTCAACCGCTATCACGACAACCCGCCCCGATTCATCATCATGGAACCGAATAAGGCCGCCTGCATTTTAGCTTCGGCCGCCGCCGCAGACGGCCGCCCCCATGCCGTCACGGGAAATCTGGAGACCATCATGGTCGGTCTGGCCTGCGGCGAGCCCAACCCCGCGGCCTGGGAAATTCTACGGGACTTTGCCAGTGGCTACATCAGTTGCGGCAACTTCGTGGCGGCCAACGGCATCCGTATCCTGGCCAATCCCCTGGAAGGCGACAATGCGGTGGAAGCCGGGGAATCCGGTGCGGTGGGCATCGGCCTGCTGGATCTGTTGGCCAACACCCCCGCGTTTGTGGGGTTGAAACGCGAACTGGCAATCGGCCCTGATGCCACCCTGCTGTTTTTTAACACCGAAGGGGCCACCGATCCCGCCAATTACCGTGAAATCCTCTGGCACGGCAAATATTCACATGGCCCGGTCACCCGCTTCTGAGCTGTTTTCCGGGAAAGATAAACAGGGACGAGATCGCCGGGCCATGCGTTCCTTTTTCGCCGCCCCTCCGGTTCCTTCAGAAAGTAAAACAAGCTCTTCAACCATGACTTTCATCTGATCGGCCCCTTCCCGAAGACTGGAGATCGCCCGGTTCAGGGGGCCCCTCCCTTTTGACGGCGGTGGATTTCAACTCGGTTTGACAAAAACAGCGAGATAGGCTTTTATTGGCCGTACCAAAAGAGCGGTATTGATGCTTTAATTCCAAAGCAATGTATGCGGTTTTCTATTGAATATCTATTTAAATTAGGATGTTGAAGTCTTACAGGCTTATCCGAATGCGCCGGAACGCATCGATTAGGTCGGACCAAAAGGGTCGATACATGGATGTATCCCGTAACGAGTCGCTTTTCAGGCCCGCTAAAATCGGCCGGGCCAGTGAAGACGTGGCCCTGCAGATCGAGGCGGCCATCATCAACGGTCAGGTCCCGATGGGTGAGCGCCTGCCGAGTGAACGCAACCTGCAGACGTTGTTTCACACCAGCCGGGGCGTCATCCGGGAGGCGCTGCGTGCGCTCAAGGAAAAGGGACTGATCGAGATCAAAAAAGGAGCCCGTGGCGGGGCCTCCGTCAAGAACGTGGAATTGACCAACGCCAGCGAGCCCCTGGCACTTTTCCTGAAGCAACAGAAAATCCCGGCCGAATTCCTGATCGAATTCCGTGAATCGATCGATCGCACCATCACCCTGCTCGCGATCTCAAGAGGAGGCGATGAAGCTAAGCAGGCGCTTCTGGAAAAAGCCGACTTTTTCCTGAAGCTGACCAGTGAGCCCGAGCTCGACATGGCAAAAATTGTCGAAATCGACCGGGAATTGAACATTGCGCTGGTCAAGATGACCGGCAACCCCATGTTCGAAATGATCATGCGCACAATACAGATCGGATTCAGCTCACAGGACCGGGTGCTTTACGAGGACACCCAATACCGTCCGGAGACGGCCGCCAACTGGCGGGAAACAGCACGGCAGATCGCGGCCAACGAAACCCTCCTCGCGCTTTCGTGCATTACTCACCACTATCGCATGCTGCAATGCTGCCTGGCGCGAAAACACGCCCGGGGATGCGGTCCACCGGATGGTACCACGATGACAGCGGCCGCACCGGCATCCGGCACCCCGGCGTCACAGGCTTCCTTTCCTGAAAATTTCGAAACCGATGCAGAACAATGAGCCCCGTGCGGCGCAGGCCCGTGAGGGGCCGCGTCCCTGCCGTCGAAGCGGTTTCGGCGGAAGGATCCTGGGCTGAAAAAAAAAGGTATGGTGGATGTTAACGTTATCCAAGGTCACCAAAAAATTTGGGGAACTGGTAGCCGTCAACGACCTCGGCTTTACGGTCGAAAAAGGCCAGATATTCGGCATCGCCGGACCCAACGGTGCCGGCAAATCGACCGTTTACAACCTGATCACCGGGTTTTACCCCTACCAGGGCCGCGTCATGTTCGACGGGCGGGACATCTCCGGACTCCCCCCGCATCGCATTGCCCGGATCGGCATCGCCAGGACCTTTCAGGTCCCCCGGTCGTTTCCCAGCATGACGGTTGAAGAAAACGTTGCCGTCGGCGGCCGGTTCGGACATTCGGGACGCTTCGATCCGTCCTTCGTGGATGACATCATCCGCTTCGTGGATCTGGAAGCGCAACGCCGTTGGCCCGCCGGCCGGCTCAATCTGCTGGACCAGAAAGAGTTGATGATGGCCGCCGCCCTGGCGACCCGCCCCAGGCTGCTGATGCTCGATGAACCCATGGCAGGATCCAATACCGCCGAAATCCGAAAACTGATGGATCTTATCCGCAGCATCAACCAGGATCTTGGCATCACCATCATCATCATCGAGCATTTCATGAAAGTACTGACGGAGCTGACCGAAAAACTGCTGATCATCGAATCCGGCACGGCGATCGCCTTCGGCGACCCGGAAGCCGTAACCAGCGATCCAAGGGTCTGCGAAGTCTACCTGGGGAAGACATATGCTGAAAGTCATTGATGTCGATGCTTTTTACGGCCAGTTTCACGTGCTGAAAAAGGTCAACATCGAGGTCGGCCAGGGCGAAGTGGTGGTAATCCTGGGGCCCAACGGGCACGGCAAAAGTACCCTTTTGAAGGCGATCTGCGGCCTTCTGGAGCAGGTCAAGGGACGGATCGAATACAAAGACCGGAACATCAACGGACCGGCCGCCGACAGCATTGTCAACCTGGGCATCACCTACATCGCGGAAAACCGGGAACTGTTTCCGTACATGACCGCTCTGGAGAATCTCAAACTCGGTGCCTACGCCAAGAATGCCAGAGCCCATGAGAAGAAAAACCTGGAGCGCGTGTTTGCTCTCTTCCCCCGGTTGGCTGAGCGTCGGGACCAGCAGGCCATGACCATGAGCGGCGGTGAGGCCCGCATGCTGGCGGTGGCCCGGGGACTGATGTCCAACGCGGACCTGCTCTGCATCGACGAACCCTCGCTGGGTCTGCAACCGAGCCTGCGATACGAAGTGTTCAACATCATCCGGGAGATCAACCGGCAGGGCAAGACCGTCCTTCTGGTGGAGCAGAATATCCCCCAGATCACCGAGTTGGCCGACAGGTTCTATGTCCTCGAGGAGGGGCGAATATCCTTTACGGGCGGAAAGGATGACGTCCTGAACAACGAACACCTGAAAGAGATCTTCCTGGGAATGTAGGCGGGCATCCCGGGAGCGGCCGAAATGCCGCTTCGACGGGCGGGGCGCGGCCAATCGGAAAGAAACGACCATGAACATCAGCGAAGACACGCTGTTTTTAATTTACGAACTGACCGACGTGGTGATCAGCGGGCTGACCAACGGATCGGGGTATGCCCTGATGGCCGTCGGCCTGACCCTGATTT
>JAERRP010000813.1 GCA_016735415.1 Desulfobacterales bacterium
GCGGTGCTTCAGATCCAAATCCCCGGTCCTCTAAAAACGCGCGCAACCGGTTGATGCCGTCCTGATCCTGCAGAACGCTTTTATCAGCCAGGCCGTATTCCAACAGGGATTCAACCAGCGCGGGATGGATTGATTTTTTGCGCATGCGCCCGAGCGTTTCGAAAAATTCGGACAGATCGCCGATAAAAAGATAAAGATCATGCCCGTCCAGATACGTGCCATCATCGCCATAACCCACTTTTTTCAATTCGCACAGACGTCGCACAATATGGTCATTGAACAGGGTTTCATTTTTTAAATAAACCGCTTTTTTCCCTTTGCCCACTTTGAAAAGCGGTGGTTGCGCGATGTACAGAAAACCCTTTTCGATAATTTCCTTCATCTGGCGATAGAAAAATGTCAGCAATAGGGTTCGGATATGCGATCCGTCCACATCCGCATCGGTCATGATAATGACCTTTTTATAGCGGGTTTTTTCGATATCATATTCGTCCGTGCCCGCTCCGGTTCCCAGGGCCGTAAGAATATTTTTAATTTCTTCGCTGCGGATGATTTTATCCAGACGCGCTTTTTCAACGTTTAGAATTTTACCCTTGAGGGGAAGAATAGCCTGGAATTTACGGTTGCGGCCCTGTTTGGCCGATCCGCCGGCCGAATCCCCCTCCACCAGAAAAAGCTCCCGTTCATCCGGATTGTTGGACTGACAGTCCGCCAGTTTTCCGGGCAGGGTGGCATCCACCAGGGCGCCCTTACTGCGTGCCAGATCGCGGGCCCGTTTAGCCGCATCCCGGGCCCGGGCCGCCTCAACCCCCTTGGTGATAATTTTTCGGGCCACCGTCGGGTTTTCTTCTAAAAAAAAGCCAAGTTGCTCATTGATCAGAGACTCGACCAATCCCTTGACTTCGCTGTTGCCCAGTTTGGTTTTGGTCTGCCCTTCGAATTGGGGGGATTTGATCCGCACGCTGATCACGGCGGTAAGCCCTTCGCGCACGTCTTCGCCCGAAATTTTGGCCTGCATGGTCTTTGGTAAGTTACCGTTGTTGGCGTACTGGTTGATGGTCCGGGTCAGGGCGGCTTTAAATCCGCTCAGATGAAACCCCCCTTCCACCGTGTTTATATTGTTGGCAAACGAAAAGATTTTTTCGGTGAAGGTGTCGTTATACTGGATGGCCACTTCGATCTGAACATCACTGCGGGTACCCTCGATGAAAACCGGCGGATGAACAGCCGTATGGCGCCGGTTCAGGTATTCGACAAACTGAACCAGGCCGCCTTCATAATGAAACTCATCTTTCTGGTCGTTGCGATGGTCATCGATGACGATACGCACGCCTTTATTAAGGAAGGCCAACTCCCGCATACGCCGGGCCAGAATATCGTAGCTGTATTCGGTCGTCGTAAAAATATCGGTATCGGGGACAAAATGAACTTTAGTGCCTCTTTTATCGGTCTCGCCGATAACCTTCAGTTCCGCCGTTTTGTCCCCCCGCTCATAGGGCTGGTAGTAAATTTTTCCATCCGCGTAAATTTCCACTTCCAGAAGGCTGGACAGGGCATTGACGACCGAAACCCCGACGCCGTGAAGTCCGCCGGAAACCTTGTAGGAATGGTCGTCGAATTTTCCGCCCGCGTGCAGGCGGGTCATCACGACCTCAAGGGCCGGCACCTTCTCGGTTTTGTGAATGCCCACCGGAATTCCGCGACCATCATCCGTGACACTGATACTGTTGTCCGTATGAATCACAACTTTGATGATGCTGCAATAGCCGGCCATGGCTTCATCGATGCTGTTGTCCACCACCTCGTAAACCAGGTGATGAAGCCCGGCCACATCAATGTTGCCGATGTACATGGAGGGCCTTTTACGGACTGCTTCGAGCCCCTCCAGAATCTTGATATTGTCTTCGTTATAAGTTTGATCGACTCTTGTATTCATATTCGCATGGGCATAATGACGCTAAGATAATACTGGTCTTCTTGCCCCTCCAGCAGACAGGGTCGTTCACTGTCCGTAAGGTTGATGGTTATTTCATCGCCTTTGATCACCGACAGAGTTTCGGAAAAAAAACGAGGATTAAAAGCCGCTTCGATTAACGGGCCCTTGTATTTGATTTGTATTTCTTCTTTGGATTCGCCGATTTCGGGGTTATTGGCCCTGATCTCCAGACGATCGGTATCAAACTTGAATATAATACCTTTGTAGTTTTCCGACGACAGGATAGACATTCGGCGTAGTGTCTTCTGAAACGCTTTCTTGTCCAGACGGGCGGGAACGGCTTCGTCCGGTTTATCGATAATTTCCTGATATTTGGGGAACTCTCCTTCCAGGAGCCGAACGATAATGGTTTCGTTGGCCTTTTTAACAATAAAATTGTTGTTTTTAATGCCCAGTTGTACGGTACCGCCCACCTCGAGAAATTTGGCCACTTCACTGAGCCCTTTTTTGGGAATGATGATGGTCGGTATCTCGGGCGGGGCAACGTCTTGGGCCAGCAGATAGTCCACCTTCGAAAGCCGGCTGCCGTCGGTCGCAACCAGTCGGAAAAGCGGTCCTTCATCGCTGGGCAGAATTTCCATCAACACGCCGCTGATATGGGCCCGGCGATCGTCACCGGCCCCGGAAACGATCACCGTTCGATCGATCATCCTGGCCAGGGCACCGGAATCCACTTCAAAAAGCGGGGCATTCGCAATTTGCGGGTGTTCCGGAAATTCTTCCGGATTCATCCCCATGATATGGTATTCAACTTTTTTATTGCTGATTTCAATCCCCTGGTTTTCCGTTTCGTTCAACAATATATCTTCCGAT
>JAERRP010000636.1 GCA_016735415.1 Desulfobacterales bacterium
TTCTTCGGCTTTTAGTTCCATCAGACACTCTCACCCCTTTTTAAAGATTCGCGCATATTGACCAATTGCGTCTTGATGCTACCGTCCAGTACGAGGTCGCCGATCTGGGTCACAATACCACCGATCAGATCGGGATTCTGCTGCACGTTCAGAATAATATCCTTACCTGTCCTTTTGGCCAGGGCTTCACGAATTTTATCCACGGCCTCCGAGGGCAACTCGGTCGCCGAAACCAGACTGGCACGGGCAATCCCCTGCAGGTCGTCCGCCAGCTTTTGATAGAAGTCGTTCACATCAACCAGAAAACCGAAACGCCCCTTATCGAACAGCAACAGCAAGAACTGCTGCATGACCTTGGAAGGATCGAGTTTCTGAATCACGGCCATCAGCAGGCCGCGCCGGCCTTCCGGGTTGTAGAGCGGATTGTTGATCGTCCGCTGCAATTCGCCCTGCGCGGCGATCTCACGGGTCACACCATCCAGCTCTTCGCGATAAAGTTGCGCATTTCCATCTTCCTGGCCGATAAGGAGAAGTGCTTTGGCATAGCGCCTTGCAATTGAAAGATTTTTCACGATGCCACCACCTTCGCTAAGTATTCGTCGACAAGTTTCTCCTGATCCTCGGCTGAGATCTTGCTTTTAATGATTTCTTCCGCTTTGGCCAGGGCTTTGCCCAGCACTTCGGTCTGAAGCTCATTGCGGGCTCGCTCGAATTCGCCTTCGATGCTTTTCTGGGCCTGAATCTTGAGTTTTTCAGCGGATTCTTCGGCTTCCTTGAGGATGCGGACCTTGGCATCTTCACCCTGCCGGACATATTCGGCCATGATTTTTCCGGCCTCTTTCTCAAGCTGCGCAAATTTCTGATTGTATTCCGCCAACTGCTTTTCCGCTTCGGCTTTCTGTGATTCCAGGTCGTTCAACTGCTCCTCAATTCCCTCGATACGGACATTGAGCGCCTGGGAAAGCGGTTTGCGCAAAAGAAAGAAAAGCCCACCGGCCAGAATGATAAAGTGCAGAACGCGATACGTATCCGTCTTGATCCAGCCCGGACCATGCGACTCGGCTTCGCCATGACCGGCCTCTTCACCGTGGGATTCCGCCGCAGCGCTCTCGTTCCCGCCGCTGGAGGCGCTAACGACGGTGCCGACCGAAAAAACCAGAAGCATCGCCAGGATACCCGTCAGCAGGACAAAGCCCCACCGACGACGATGCGGACCGCTCAAACCAGAATTTTTCATTAAACAGCCCTCCCCAAGATTTTTTTACCAATTTGGTTGGCAAACGTATCCACTTCTTTCAGCAGAGCAGCCTTGACGGCCTCCGCTTCCTGTGCGACTTTGGCCTTTACGGCTTTGAGTTCGGCCTGGGCTTCGGCATTGATCTTGTCCAGGATCTGTTTTTCTTCATCGGCGGCCGTCTGGATCAGGACATCCTTCTCCAGCATACCCTTTTTCCGGGCTTCACGGATGCTGGTGGCGTAGGTACTTTCTTTTTCGACCAGATCGCTGGTGGAGCTCTGAATGTTCTGCTCGAGCCCGTCGACCTTTTCCCGGCGTTGAGCAATGATGTTACGAATGGGGCGGTAAAGGACGATGTTGAGAAGGAAAACCAACAGAACGAAGTTGGCGGCCTGAAGGAGAGTTGTCCAGTCAGGAATGACGGTGATGCTGGCGGCCAGGGCCTGGCCGCTGAAGGTGACTAATAATAAGGAAAGGGTAAGCACGGGCACAAAAAGAGGTTTCCGGTTGGAACCAGAAAAGTTCATATCAATCCCCTCCACAACTTAAATATTATTATATATCGATTACTTATAGCGGTATCGCTTCCCTCCGGACACATTTTTTTTACTCCGGCGTGCTATAGCATCAGATATCGCGCGTTGTCAAAAGATTTTTTTGTCAACGCGCAGCGGGTTTCGTTGGCGGAGGACTGGGCTTGGCCTCCGGATCAGGGGCCTCGACTTTAGCGCGCTCGGGCTTCTGCATAATGCATTTTCCATTGAGGGCCGCCCCGGATTCGATCGTAATTACGGGCGCACAAATATCGCCTGTAATTCGAGCCGGCGGGTAGAGTTCGATTTTTTCGAGGGCCGCCACCGATCCCGTAATCTCTCCCATAATCACCGCTTTCCTGACGTTAATATCCGCCTTGACCTGAGCCTTTTCACCGACAATCAGAATCCCGTTGTCTCCCGTCATCCGGCCCTCGAGCTTGCCGTCCAGGCGCAAGGTGCCTGAAAAATCGAGATGCCCCTCTATACGGGCATCCTCACCGAGTAAGGTTGAAATGGTGCCGCTCTGTTTTTCTTTTTCCGTTCGCATTTTCATGACTTTCACCCCAATGCTGATGGCCCGCCCCAATCACGGGCATATATTAGTCGAACATAAAACGCCGCATGCTGATATTCATGAGGATACCGACACAAATGAGCGTGGTCAGAAGCGAGGACCCCCCATAACTGATAAACGGCAGGGGCACCCCGACCACCGGCATGAGCCCCATGACCATACCGATATTGATAATCACCTGCCAGGCAATCATGGCGGTAATGCCCACCGCCAAAATCGTACCGAACGGCTCCCGGCAGCCAAAGGCAATATTAAATGACCAGAAAAGAAAAACCAGGAAGGTCAATATCAGGATGGAAGCGCCCAGGAAGCCCCACTCTTCCGCCAATACCGAAAAAATAAAATCGGTATGCTGTTCCGGCAGGAAAGAGAGCGCATTCTGGGTGCCCTGCAAAAAACCCTTGCCGGTTAAAAAACCCGAACCGATGGCGATCTTGGACTGAATGATGTGATAGCCGGTGCCCAGGGGATCGCGCTCCGGATTGAACAGGGTCAGAATCCTTTGTCTCTGATAATCTTTGAGCACAAAGAGCCAAACCGGAGGGATCATCACAATACCGCTGCCGACCATAAACAGCAATGACCGCCGTTCGATTTTTACAAACAGGGTCATGGAGGCGGCAATCAATACCAGCAGGCCGGCCGTTCCCAGATCGGGCTGCCGCAGAATCAGGACAAAAGGAATCAGGGTTAAAACAGCTGGAACTATCAGGCCGCGCAGGGAGAAACCACGAGAAGAAACATACTTGGCAAAATAGCGTGCCAGCACGATAATGACGGCGATCTTGACCAGTTCCGAGGGCTGCAGAGACAGGGGACCGATGTTCAGCCAGCGACGGGCCCCCCCCACAAATCTTCCGAAAAGCAACACCCATACCAGCATCAGTACACAGACGGCATAGATCGCCAACCCCCAGCGCTCGAGCCATTTGTAGTTGAACAGAAGGCACATCAGCATGGCGACCAGCCCGATGCCGTACCAGATGAGCTGTTTCATGAAAAGGGCCTTCTGAGGGGTCGGTATGCCGGCCATAACCGCGCTGTAAAGGGTTATGAGCCCGAACAGGCCCAGAAGAAACGTCAGGATCAGGAAGCCCCAGTCAAAATGGGTGAAATAGCGGCGGTCAACCATTGCGCCCTCCCTCCGGCTCGGGTGCGGTTACCGTCGGGCCCTGATGAGGGCTGCGGGCCGTAATTTGCTTGCCGGCGGCCGGTCCCAGGTAGGTTTGAACCAGTTCCCTGGCAATCGGTGCCGCCGTGCTGGAGCCGTGTTCACCGTGTTCCACGATCACCGCAATGGCGATACGGGGATTTTCGGAAGGGGCATAGGCGATAAACCAGGCATGATCCTTGAATCGGCGGGCAGTTTTTCCATCCGGTTCTTTCTCGATTGTGTCCAGGCTCACCACCTGGGCGGTGCCGGTCTTGCCGCTGATGTCGATATGTTTGAGGCGCGCGATTCGAGCGGTTCCCCGATCGCCCTGAACCACTTCCCACATGCCCTTCTGCACCAGGGCCAGAGTGGTATCCGAAACCGGCAGCCGCCCTACCATCCGCGGTAGACGTTCCTGGATCTGCCGGCCATCGGGAATGACGATCCTTTTGACCAGCAGGGGACGAAAACGTTTCCCGCCGTTGGCGACGGCCGCTGTAAACATGGCCATTTGCAGAGGGGTGACGAGATTGAAGCCCTGCCCGATGGCCACGGAAAGCGTTTCACCTTTCTGCCAGGCGATTCCGGTACGCTTTCGCTTCCAGGCGGCGGTCGGAACCAGCCCACGGTTTTCGTGATCCAGGGCAATCCCGGTGCGTTTCCCCAAGCCTGCGGAGCTGGCGTAAAAAGCCAGGCGGTCGACCCCCAGACGATGCCCGACCTGATAGAAATAAACATCACAGGACTGGGCGATGCCTTTGTTCAAATTGACCTTGCCGTGTCCCCCGCGGCGCCAGCAGCGATAGGTCCGGTTGCCGAAACGGTAATATCCCGGACAGAACAGGGTCTCATCGGGGGTAATAACCCCTTCCTGCAAACCGGCCAGGGCGGTTATGATCTTATAGGTCGAAGCCGGAGGATATTCGCCCTGAATCGCCTTGTTGTTCAGAGGACGATCCGGATTTTCAATCAGGGCGCGCCATTTCTCGGTACTCAGGCCGGTAATGAAATCGTTCTGGTCGAAGGTCGGGCTGCTTGCCAGGACCAGCACTTCACCGTTGGTCGGGTCGACGGCCACCACCGCGCCGGCTTCGCCCACCAGCAATTCCTCGGCCCGTTTCTGGAGGGCGCGGTCGATGGTGAGGTGTACATTGCGGCCACTGCGGGCGTGAACCGTCTGCAGCACGCGAACCACCTGGCCGTTGGCATTGACCTCAACCTGGCGCCCGCCCCTTTCGCCGCGCAAATATTTTTCCAACGATTTTTCCACGCCGAATTTTCCGGTCTGGTCTCCCATGCGCAACCCGGTATTGTCTTTGCGCTGCAGTTCTTTGAGATTGACCTCACCGATGTAACCCAGCAGATGGGCGGCGAAATTGGGATAGATATAATTGCGCAGGCGGCGTATCTGAACATCGATACCCGGCAGGTCGTAGCGGTGGCTCTCTACCGTGGCCAGCGCATCGCGGCCGATATCCCTTTCGATCAGGACCGGTTTGAAATAGCTCCCGCCGCGAACCCTTTTGACCTTGTGGGTCAGATCCTCGATGGCCATTCCGGTATGCGGTGCCAGCCGCTGGAGCGTCTCCGCCAGCGGTCGGGCATCTTTCAGGCTGATATACAGATCGAACGAAGGGCGGTTGTCGACCAGCAACGTGCCGTTACGGTCGTAAATAAAACCGCGGGGCGCATCGATGCTCTGCAGACGGATGCTGTTGTTGAGCGACAGTCGGAGGAACTCCTGGCCTTTGTTAATCTGCCGCAAGAAAAGACGCAGCACACG
>JAERRP010000330.1 GCA_016735415.1 Desulfobacterales bacterium
GAGTCGTGAAAAACACAACGACCGCCGTCGCCTTGAAAAAACTAATTCGAGAAACATCAACGGATGCGAAAGTTGTTTTATTCAGTTCAACGAAAGAAGGTATCGATGCGTTACGAAAGAAAAAAATCGATGCTTTTTCTTCCGACCAAATCGTACTGATTGGTATAATTTCAAAAATGCATGACCCAATGAACTTTGTGATTGGTCCCAACGTGTTTTCCTTTGAGCCTTTTGCACTTGCTGTAAGGCGAAATGATTCAGATTTTCGCCTTGTTGCCAATCGCGTGATATCCGATCTCTGCCGATCAAAAAAGATACTTCCAATTTACAACAAATGGATTGGGGACGTTACCGGAGGCAGGCTGCCCATATTCGATGCAATGATCCGACTCAATTCAACACCGGAGTGAGAATCGTAATGACCGCTCAGACAAAGCGGGTTTAGATAGTGTTGCAGATGGGCCAAACAGAAATATGAGGTTATTATTTCAGATCCTAAAAGCATCCATGTAACCATGAGGTATGAAGATGAAAAGACTTATTTGCGTGGCAATCATGGGCATAATCGGTTTTGCCGGTTGTGCCGGGATTAATGGCGGAAATCAGCAGACAGGCGGAGACGACATGTTAAACAGACCGCCGAACGTATTTTTTGAGGGAACCGGGGTAAAAGATCCTAACAGTGAGTTGTAATGCAACAGCCAAGCCCCCGGAATGCTAAAGGCGGATAATGGGCCGGTCCATAATCCGGATTGGGTATGGCAGGGTTTTTTCGTTGTGATGGGGAGTTGACATGAGGACCACTTTAGTTGTTGTAGACCTCCGAGAGTATTCTCGGTTGAATGTTTAATCAAAACCAAAACAACAAAAAGGAGAGCAACATGAAACGAACACTGATCGTCTTGATTACGTTGGGTATGATGTCGCTGTTTTTCACCCATGCCGTCGCAGGTGAAAACCTGGTTCAAACAGTCACCGATGGTTGCAAAGTGGAACTTGAGAAATATTGTAAGGACGTGACGCCCGGAGAGGGCCGTGTTTTGGCCTGCCTTTATGCATACGGCGACAAGCTGTCGCCGAAATGTGAGTATGCACTCTACGACGCAGCGGCTCAGCTTGAAAGAGCGGTCGCAGCCCTCAGCTATGTTGCCAACGAGTGCGATGAGGATTTAGACAAGTACTGTAGCGCCGTTACACCCGGTGAAGGACGTCTGCTCAACTGCCTCGAGAAGAAAAGCAAACAATTGACCAAACGCTGCAAAGAGGCTTTAAAAGACGTTGGGTTAAAGTAAGCCCTTATCCCCGTCGTTCTCATCATCAACCACCCCCACGCCGCACCGCCGATAAACTGGAATTGTTCAGCTAAGGCGGTGTGGTTGTCTCTAGGATAACATGTACGGGCTACCATCAGACAAAAGCCCATAAAAATGTGGTCTGAATGGATAAATTAAGATAGTATCACAAATTACAAACATAAGTGCATGATCATTTGCCTACACATAAGAGGGGATTTTCGTCATGTATTTAAGATCTGAAAAATGCTGTTTCGCATTGTTCCTTGGGATTTCGTTGCTTTTTCTAATGTCTGCCTGTAGCCGGGAAGTACCGGAACCCACTGAGCGAATCCGGGCAATCAAGACCATTACCGTTGATGAAAAGACCCCAGGCCCGGTCCGAAAGTTCTCGGGAGTGGTCGATGCAGTCGACAGTTCCCCCATCGGCTTTGCGGTATCCGGAAACGTGAGGGAAGTGCGCGTCAAAGTGGGAGACCGGATGAAAAAAGGGCAGGTCCTCGCCACGCTTGATAAACGCACATTCCGGTTAGACGTCCAGGCGGCAGATGCGGCGGTGGGACGCGCGAAGGTCCAACTTGCCGACAAAAAAAATGACCTGGACCGTTACCAGAGGATTTTCAAGCTGGACTCGGGCGCCGTGAGCCAGGCTTCCCTCGACAATTCAAAAGCCGCCTACGACAGTGCCCTAAAAAACGTCAAATATGCGCGTGCCCGAGTCAAGTTGGCAAAACGCGATCTCGAAAAAACAATACTGGTGGCGCCTTTCGATGGT
>JAERRP010000231.1 GCA_016735415.1 Desulfobacterales bacterium
AGGCGCAACTGGCGCTTGAGGTGGCGCAGATCGCCGGCCAGAGCGATTTCCAGCAGTGCGGCCACGCCGTCGCAATGGGTCCGGAAGGCTTCTGCGTGGGTGTTGAAAAGTTGCAGCCCCACGCCGGTGACCCCCACCCCGGTCCGCACCAGGGCCGGAAAAAGCGTGTAGTCGGCACCTTTATCCGCATCCAGCGCAATGCTCTCGGGCAGATCGCCGAAATCCCATGTGGTAATGCCCTCCCGTTCCCAACGGCGGCGGGCCTTTGCCAGAATTGCATTCCGGGGCAGGGCCGGGGCTACTTTTTGGAGCACAGCCGCATCCCGGCCGACCGCCACAGGCTTCCCGTCCGGACCCGTGACCGCAAAGCGCATCTTGAGGTGGTCCGGCATGTCGTTTTCTTCCCAGGCCGTGGCCGGGATGTCCATCTTGAAACGCCGCTGGATGAAATTCCCCAGGGCCGTGGGCAGAGCCTCGCGGGTGCGCGGCATTTCCCGGGCAATGACAGCCGCCGTAGCGCTCACCGGAACCAGCCGCCGTCGGTAGGCTTTGGGCAGCGATTTGAGCATGGCTGTGATCTTCTCCTGCAGCAGACCCGGCACCAGCCAGTCCGCATCGGAGGGGTCCACCCGGTGGGCGACGGCCGCCGGCACGGCCACGGTGATCCCGTCGTCTTCGGCGCCTGGATTGAAGCGATAGTCGGCCTGGAGCCGGGCGTCTCCCAGATCGATTTCGTCGGGATAGAGGGCCAGTTCGTCTGTATTGGGTTCAGCCTGCAGGAGATCTTCCGGCCTGAGACGTAAAAAAGCGTCGCCGTCCTTCTTTTTGATCAGGCTGGCCAGCGAGCGCACATCGGCGATGGCGCCCAGCCGCTCACGGTAGAACTGGTAGAGGACTTCTTCGTCCACCAGGAGACCCCGTCGCCTGAGACGGTTTTCCATGTCGGCCACGTCTTCGATGAGCGCACGGTTGTGTGCCATGAAAGCCGGCGGCCGGCGAAGATCACCGTCGATCAGGGCGTTGCGCACAAAGATCTCGGCAGCCTCCTCGGGGGCGATCCGCCCATAGGATACCGGTCGGCGGGCCACGATAATGAGTCCGTACAGGCTGACCTGCTCGTCGGCCACCACCTCGCCCCGTTTTCGGGACCAGTGGGGCTCCAGGTAGGTATAACGACATTGCCGGCCGGCCAGCGGCTCGATCCAGGCGCTGTCGATATGGGCCGCCATGCGCGCGAACAGCCGGGAAGTGTGCACCATTTCAGCCGCCACGATCCAGTCGCCGGCGCGGTTGAACAGACCCGACCCGGGAAAAAGCATGCATTCGCGCCCCCGGGCCGCCCGGTAGAAATTCTTCTCTTTTTTGTGGGCGATATTGCTGAGAAATCCGCTTAAGACCGAAAGGTGAATCGCTGTATAAAGGGCCCCGAAGGTGTCGGTCCGGTTTTCTGTAGCTGCGCTCAGCGGTGACGCGACCCGGCCGCCGGTGGCCTGATCAAGCCCGGCTTCACCGACGATGGCGGCTAACTGGCGGTGAATGTCGCGCCATTCCCGCAACCGGCGAAAAGACAGAAAATGCTCCCGGCAGAAACGTTTCAGGGGGCCGGTGCGCATCACCTCCCGGGAGCGCTCCCAGATGTTGAGC
This sequence comes from Desulfobacterales bacterium, assembly GCA_016735415.1. The sequence continues at coordinate 1,645 of JAERRP010000231.1, forward strand.
AGGGTCACGAAATCCGAGGCCGGGTCTTTAAACGCCGCATGGGCCTGGTCGGCGGCCTGTTCTTTTCCCACCGGCCGCTCCCGGGGGTCCTGGATGCTGAGGGCCGCGGCGATCACCAGCATTTGCGGCCGACACCCGTGCTGCTCAGCTTCGATCAGCATTCGCGACAGTCGCGGATCGATGGGCATGCGCGCCATGAGCCGCCCTTGTTCGGTCAGTCGGTAGCGCTCGAGCCCCTTGCGGTGTGAACGGGCCCTGTCCTTTTCGATTGCCTCCAGCTCGATCAGGAGATTGAGGCCGTCGCGGATGCTGCGGGGTTCGGGGCGGTCGATAAAGGGGAACACGCTGATATCGCCCAGCTGCAGGCTGATCATGCGCAGCATGACCTCGGCCAGGTTGGCCCGCAGGATTTCCGGCGGCGTGAACCGCGGCCGGCCCTGGTAGTTCTCCTCATCGTAGAGGCGGATACAGATACCGTCTTCCACGCGCCCGCAGCGCCCCATGCGCTGGTCGGCACTGCTGCGGGCAATCGGCGTTACCGGCAGGGCCGTGGTGCGCGTGCGCGGCGAATAGCGGGCGATGCGGGCCAGCCCGGTGTCCACCACGTAACGAATTCCCGGGATGGTGATCGAGGTTTCGGCCACGTTGGTGGCCACGATGATCTTGCGCGCCCCGGTCCCGGCAAACACGCGGCGTTGGTCGGCGGCCGAAAGACGGGCGTAAAGCGGCATCACTTCGGTTTTGGCAGAGCCGCGTCCGGCCAGCAGCTCGCAGGTTTCACGGATGTCCTGCTCGGTGGGCATGAACACCAGCACATCCCCGCGGGCGCTCTCCCGACCAGGTCGTCCACGGCGGATACGGCCGCCTCGACATGGGTTTCGTCATCCCCCTCGGTGCCGCTGTCCACGATGGGCCGGTAGCGTATTTCGACGGGGTACATCCGGCCCGAAACCTCGATGACGGGGGCGTCGTCGAAGGCCCGGGCGAATTTTTCGGTGTCGATCGTGGCGGAGGTGATGATGAGTTTGAGATCCCTGCGCCGCTGGACGCGTTTTTTCAGAATCCCCAGGATGAAATCGATGTTCAGACTGCGCTCGTGGGCCTCGTCCACGATCAGGGTGTCGTAAGCGGTCAGGACGGGATCGCTCTGGGTTTCCGCCAGCAGGATGCCGTCGGTCATGACCTTGATAAAGCCGTCGCGTCGGGTGCGGTCCTGAAAACGGATCTTGTAACCCACCGACATCCCCAGAGGTTCGCCCAGTTCGTCGGCAATCCGCTGGGCCACGGTGGTGGCGGCGATCCGACGGGGCTGGGTACAGCCGATCATCCCGCTCAGGCCCCGTCCCGCCGCCAGGCAGAATTTGGGCAGCTGGGTGGTTTTGCCGGAACCGGTCTCGCCGGCAACGATCACCACCGGATGGGCCCTGATGGCGGCCACGATCGCGTCCTTTTTAGCCGTGATGGGCAGGGCCTCGAGGGCCTGCCACTGCGGCAGGGCCGCCCGGCGCTGCTGCCGGGTTGCCACTGAGCGTTTCAGACGCTGCGTCATTTCGTTCAACCGGTTTTCCAGGCGCTTTATCTTGCGGCGTTTGCGGATCTGATAGCGGATGTGTCCGATATCCCGGCCCACATGATAGCGGTCGTGGGCCATGGCTTCGGGCAACAGGGCTTCCAGCGTGCGGAGCCGCGCCCCCATGGACGGCGGTTGGGGACCTTTGTCCTTCGAATTGGGGCGGCTCGCGGACGTCATATGAATATTCGGTTGGATCGCGTTATAATTAAGTGCTATGGATTTACCTACCGGGCTCTGGCCCTTTGCGACAGCCCTATAGCGGGTTGTCGTTCAGCTTGCAAGAATACCACTGTTGTTTTATCAGGCGAAGCGGACATTTTTCTAAAAGGAGGGTTCCATGGATTTCCTCGTTATCGGAGGCGATGCCGCCGGCATGAGTGCCGCCAGCCGGGCCAAACGCAACCAGCCGGGTCTCAACGTAACCGTTCTCGAAAAAACCGCCGACGTGTCCTACAGCGCCTGCGGCATGCCCTACAACATTGCCGATCCCGACCGCTCGATCGAAGATCTGGTGGTGCGCCGCGCCGACGTGTTCCGGGACAAGCAGGGCATTGATCTTTTAACCGGCCTCGAAGCCACGGCCATCGATCCGGACGCGAGGACCGTCAGCACCCGGGACACTGAAGGCCGGGTCCGCACCTTCAGCTACGACAAATTACTGATCGCCACCGGCGCCACGCCGATCAAACCGGCCATCCCGGGGATCGACCGGCCCGGGGTCATGGTCCTCAAAAGCCTGGCGCACGGCCGCGCCCTGAAACAGTTCATCGACCGACAGGCCGTCAAAAAAGCCGTGATCATCGGCATGGGCTACATTGCCCTGGAGATGTGCGAATCCTTGCGAGAGCGCGGCATTGCCGTCGACATGGTTAAGCCCCGGACGGCCTTTCTGCCCTGGATGGAAGAAATCCTGGCAGCCCAGGTCAGAGCGGAAGTGGGAGCCCGGGGGGTCGGCGTTTACCCGGGCCATCCGGTGGAGAAAATCGAAACGGCCGACTATAGTTGCCCTATTCAGTCCATCTAGTGTCCTGTGTGCTAGTGCAATAGCAC
>JAERRP010000853.1 GCA_016735415.1 Desulfobacterales bacterium
GTAGTTGGGATTGGACCAGAACCGCAACTCGGTGACCGTGCGACCGGCGCTGGAAGCACCGGCACTGGAAGGCGGTTTATTCAAATCGATCGGAGTGCTTTTCGGTACGACCACCGCGCCGGCGGCCTTTTCAGGTTTTCCGGAAACCCCGAGACTTTTACGGGCCGCCGCGGCGGAAGGACTGTCCGGATGGTCTTTAACCACCCGCTCTAAAAACCGCTTTCCGTTTTCACGATCGTCGGCGCTGCGCGAATAGCGACTGAGCGCGAGGTAGAGCTCCCCCGTGTACAAAAGACTCCGGGCCGCTGTTTCGGTCCCCGGATCGGCCTTGTAGGCCGCTTCGTACTGATCGATACACTGCAGCCACACGTCCCGATGTTTGGTGTGCCGGGGATTTTTTTCAAGCCGCTGTCGGCAGCGTTCGGCCGCCGCATAGCGCTTTCGGGCGTCAGCCCTGATTTTGCGAGAGGCGGCTCTGGGCACGGACGCGCCCTGTTGACGGAGCCTGGCCTGCGCTTTGGAGCGATAAGCACTTTTAGGAAATTGTTCGACCACCGTCTGAAGGCGTTCGATGCCGATCTCGCGATCGGCTTTGCGCCCGGAAAAGCGGTTGAGTTCCAGCCATATCACACCGGCCCGATAGAGGCTGACCGAAGCCCAGTCCCCGCCCGGATCCCGTTTGTAGACCGCTTCGAATTTCTCGATGACCCTGAGCCAGTGATGGCGATACTTCTGACGACTGGGGGCATTCATCAAATTTTTATAGGCCCCCTCGGCGCGGAAAAACTGATTGCGGATCGATTCCGCCCGAACGGTGGCAGGCCCACCCCAGGAGATGAGCACCAGGGTCAGGATGATCCCTATGCTGCGTGTCGCCATAACCATCTTCAGTCCAACATCCGCTTGATTTCAGCTTGCATTTCGCTCAGCATCTGGAGGGCCTCGAGTGGCGTTGTCTGCGCAATATCAACGCGACCCAATTGGTCCAGCAGCTTATCAACGGGCTTATGAAACAGCTCCAGCTGCACCTGGCGTTGCGCATCCACCGCCGTGCGGGCATCGCCGGTACCGTTTTTGAAAGCATGCTCTTCACGCTCGATATCCGCCAGAATGGTTTTGGCGCGCTGGATCACGCCTTCGGGAATACCGGCCAGACGTGCCACCTGGATACCATAGCTTCGATTGGTCCCGCCTTCAACCAGCTTGCGCAGAAAAATAATATCGTCGTTCCATTCCTTGACGGCAATATTGTAATTCTTGACGCGTTGTCGCGTCCGGGACATTTCGGTCAATTCGTGGTAGTGGGTCGCAAAAAGGGTCTTGACGCCCACCCCCTTCAGGTCGTGAAGACATTCGGCCACCGCCCAGGCAATGCTCAATCCGTCGTACGTACTGGTTCCGCGTCCGATTTCGTCCAGCACGATCAGGCTGTCACCCGTCGCGTTATTCAAAATATTGGCGGTCTCCTGCATCTCCACCATAAACGTGCTTTGGCCCAGAGATAAATTGTCCAGGGCCCCGACGCGGGTGAAGATCTTGTCGACGATACCGATGGAGGCCTTCGCGGCCGGAACAAATCCTCCCATCTGGGCCATGATGACCGTCAGGGCAACCTGGCGCAGCACCGTGGATTTACCCGCCATGTTGGGCCCCGTGATGATTAAAAGCTGTTGGTCGCGGTTGTCCAGATGAATACTGTTGGGGACAAAGCGTTCCCCGGCGATCATTTTTTCAATCACCGGGTGGCGGCCCTCTTCAATATGGATGACCCCCTCGTCGTTCAGGACCGGTCGGACATAGTGTCGTTGCACGGCCAGCTCGGCCAGATTGAAAATACAGTCGATTTCAGATAGATGCCGGGCCGTGGCCTGCAGGTCATGATGGTGACGGGCCACTTCCGACCGAACCTGATCGAAAAGGGCATATTCAAGTGATGCGCGCCGCTCTTCGGCATTGAGCACCCTGGCTTCGAAAGTTTTCAACTCATCCGTAATGAAACGCTCGGCATTGACCAGTGTCTGTTTGCGAATGTAGTGGTCCGGCACGGTCTCCGACTTGGTTTTGGGCACCTCGATGTAATAACCGAAAACCTTGTTGAAGCGCACCTTGAGAGCGCCGATGCCGGTGGCGTTCTTCTCCCGATTTTCGAGCTGGGCCAGCCAGCCCTTGCCGTCCCGGCTGATTTGGATGAGTTCGTCCAGCTCCGCGTTATAACCGGCCTTGATGAGACCGCCCTCGTTGACAACCGGCGGGGCATCGTCCCGAATGGCGCTTTCGATCAAAACCGCCAGCTTATCCAGATCCTCCAGCGGAACCGTCAAAGCGAAAAAAGGGGCCGCCAGGCCGGATAATCGTTGAACAATGTCCGGCACGGTCTGAAGCGACCGTTTAACGGCCAGCAGATCGCGTGCGTTGGCACGACCCAGGGCGATTTTACTGCCGAGACGCTCCAGGTCCTGGACACGCTGGAGGGCTTCACGAAGGCCGGTCCTGATTTCGTTTCGCTGAAACGCTTCGTCAACCGCGTCGTGACGCTCAACGATGGCGGCCTTGTCCATCAAGGGATAGCGCAGCCATTCCCGCAGCGGCCGAGCCCCCATGGCCGTGACGGTTTAATAGAGCCCATCCAGAAGCGCGCGGCGGCGCGGCCCCGTCTGAATGTTGGCCATGAGTTCCAGATTGCGGCAGCTGCACGCGTCAATCCACAGATAGCCTTCGATATTGTAGGTTTCGATCCCGGCGAAATGATCGACCGTCTGTTTCTGGGTTTCCTTGAGATAGCGCACCAGGGCGCCGGCGGCACCAACGCCGCTGGCCAGATCTTCACAACCGAAGCCGGCCAGGGAAAAGGTATTGAAAAGCCTGAGAAGCTGCTCCCGACCGCGGGCGGCGTCGAAGTGACCGCTTTCCTGGTAAGTGACCGTTCGCTCCGCAAATCGTCGGGCGACGGTCTGCAGGAATGGTTCCGGCGGGTTGTCTTGCGGAAGGATAATTTCACGCGGATCGATCCGCAGGGCTTCATCCAGGGCCCGCTGCCGATCGGCGGTTTCGGTCAAACGAAAAATACCGGTGGATATATCCAGGTAAGCCAGACCGACCCGCGACGGGCGGCAGTTGAGGGCCAGAATGAAATTGTTGGTTCGGGCATCCAGGAGGTCGTCCTCGGTGATCATGCCGGGGGTAATGACCCGGACAACTTCCCGTTTGACAAGCCCCCTGGCTTTGGCAGGGTCTTCGACCTGGTCGCAGACGGCGACTTTATAGCCTTTTTCAAGCAGGCGGGCGATGTAACCCTGAACGGCCCGATAGGGCACGCCGCACATCGGTATGGACTGGGCATCTTTTTTGTTGCGGGACGTGAGAGTAATTTCAAGCACGCGGGCGGCAACTTCGGCATCCTCGAAGAACATTTCATAGAAATCCCCCATACGGTACAGCAGCATCGCATCCGGATATTCGTCCTTGATGGACAGATACTGTTTGATCATCGGCGTGGATTTGGGGGAACTCATTCCGGAATGACTCGAACGTGCGCAGCAGCGATACCCGTGGCGTTCAGCGAACGCCTGCGTATTGACAGCATTTCGCATTCACCCGTCAATGGGGATCAGCTGATTACCTGGGTCGCCGCCGCATTGGCGCTTCCCTTGTCTTCGGCGGCGGTGTCAGGCCGGGGGGATGAAGCGCTTTTAAGCGCGTTCAGTTCGATATTCAGGGCTTCCGTTTCCTTTCGCTGACGTTCGATATCCGCGTTCAGTTGCTTAATGGTTTTATTGGTCCGGAATCGTTCGAAGAGGCCTGAAAAGTAAGCAATCACCAGTCCGGCCAGAAAACAGACAGCGAAAGCGACGCCGTTGTAAACTTCCGGCGTCATGTAGGCATCGGTGACATAGAGGTTTAATCCGAAGGCATTTTTTTGGATAAAAAACGATTTATTCTGAAATCCCAGAAGCAGGAGAAAAGCAACCATTAAAATCCAAAAACCGATTTTTGCTTTTTTCATTCGGATGATCTCCAATCATGCGGTATTGACGGGCGTTTGAATGCCGGTCTGCGTATTGCGGCCCGCTATCGGGTGAGGGAGGTGCACCGGCTGATGATTTCCGCTTTAATCGTAAATTTTCATCATTTTGGCCGCATTACCGGAGCCTGTTCTTGAAGAATAGCTACTCTTTTTGTCCTCAGACTTCAACCTTTTTTTCCTGAAGGCTCACGCAAGGCCGCCCACCGCTTGGCGCGCAAGCGTTAGACGGCCAGTGGAACGACTTCCGCCTGGCCCCAGACCCCCATTTGATCCCGGCAAATGGCGAGAACGCCGATAAGGCCCGCGATCGAGCGGGCAAAGTCGATACCGGCCGCCAGATCTTCGGGACCGGCAATACGATTGGCCACGGCCGTGGCCGCAGCGTCGGCCAGGGCCCCCTGGCGGGCCACGATGCAGACCGCATCCGCCCGTCCGCAACTGAGGGAGTGTCCAACCGTTCCGGACGATGTGCACACCGCCAGGGGCGTATCGGACGCTTTCAGGCGCAGTCCGACCTGGCCGCTGAGCGGCGAGCGGCCGGCGTCGATGCCTACGGTGACCGGGTTTTTGACCGCGATGAAAATATCACCGCCATTCTCGACGATCACTTCCTCGGAAAAGTCCAGGAGGACGCGGCCGACATTATCCGCCAGCGCGCCGGCAACCGCCGCCATCGGCCCCACCCCGGTTTTCCGGCCGGCCGCAATCATTGCGGCGACCAGCCGGGGTGCCGGAGTATCCGCGGGCCAGGCAAGACAAACTACAACAAAAAGTCAATAGCAAAAAGTTGATTTTTATGAA
>JAERRP010000455.1 GCA_016735415.1 Desulfobacterales bacterium
GGACAAATCAAGCGTTCTCTGGTGCCAATCGGCGTAATGATTCAGATGCGGGACTTGCGCTGGTGTGTACCCCAAGACATGCACGCCCACTTTGTCGACCGCAAAAATATCTTGCGACGCAATCAACAGGTTGCTGCGCCGGATGCGCCCGTCGAAGGCCGGACCCCGTTCGTTGCTGTAAATGCCGTCTATTAAAGTGAACACCGGCGGCATGGGGTCGGCCAGCCTGGACACCCACAAGTGGAGATCCATTGCGGGATCGGCATTGTGGCAGCGCTTGCGGGAAGGGATGCTGATCGTGCCCTTCAGGTTCTTGATGCCCAAACTGACCACTGTCTGGGCATGGGTTTTGAGGACCGGCAGATTAATCACGGCGTCGCTTTCCAGCACATCCCGACTGAAACTCAACTTCATCCCTTTGCCGAGATCGACTTTGGTGAAAGGCCGTGCCAGAAGGTTGACGCATTTGATACCGTAACGTTTTTCCAGCGTCTGGTATCCAAGCGATTTGTAGGCATGAAACTGGGTATCCTTGTCCTTGGGGTCGGCTACCACGGATCCTTCAGCAATGGTGATGTCGTTGACGCCATGATCTTTAAGAATCCTGACCATGTCCTCTACCACCCTGGAGGTCGTGATGACCCCCCATTTCGGCAAAACAGTTTTGGTTGTCCAGAAAACAATGTTGGGTTTCACCACGACCCGGCTGCCGGGTTTGATGTGCGACAGGCCTCCCGCCAGCTCGACGGCTTTTCGGACGGATTCGCCAGGCTTTTCGTAACGGACAATGGAGACGGCTGATTTCATATAACTTCCTTTTAAAAGCAATCTACCATGAATAACATGAAGATTATTAAGATCTACAAGACATAGCTCTTAATACCATCCTTTCTTCGTGCTCTTCGTGCAAAACTCTTTTATATAAAATCCATCGGCTGAACTTTCTCTTTGATCCGTCCCGATTCAACCAGTTCCATGAATGCTTCCGCCGGCGGACGGCACATTGCCACGACTTGCTTCCAGGTGGCAATGCGTTCCGCGTCTTTCTGGAAGAAGGTCTTGAAATCCGTCCGGTCCGGAATTTTGGCAACCGGCAGTTGGCGGACGAAATCCGGCGACGGGGCGATCATCACGACCCGTTCCATATTCTCCCTGGCGGGCTTTCGCCATTTAAGCTTCTTGTCCAGCCATCCCGGAATTATCTTCCCGCTGTAATGGGGCATCAGCACCAGGGATGACGCGTCCGGCCGGTAGGGAAGATCCAGATGGTAGTCGATCATCCCACCGTCCCGGTATACCCCGGGGGCCGCACCGGAAATTTGTCGAACCCCCGACATCACAAGCGGAATCGAACCCGACGCCAGCAGAACCTGTTTTAAGTTATAACGGCTCAGCGGGTATTGTCGGAACGGAAGATTGCCCCCCAACTCAAGCGGAGGCACACCGCGGGCATCGCGGAAAAGGCTTCTTTTAAAGAAGCCTTTCAACAGACGCCGGCTGAACACGTTGGCCAGGGCGGCCGCGGCCAGGCCCAAACCTATTCGGCCATTGTCTTCGCAGGCGCTCAAATGACGACACCTGACGGCCAGGATATTGATACGCCCGGAAGGGTTGGTGAGAATCTCATCGATGGCCTTGTCGTCCACGTAGTGATCCATGATCCGACGGCTTTCAGCCGAAACCTCAGCCGGGGTGGGCACGCCGTTATAGACCTGATGGATATAGGCCTCGCAAAAACGGTCCAGGGCTGAAGCGCCGTCATTCTGACACAGGGCGGCAAAACGCCAGGCGCCGATGGAAGAGCCGATGAAATGCAGTGGTTTTTCGCGTTGGGTGTAAAAACCGGAAAGCAACAGGCGGTCCAGATGATAAAGCACGAGCCATTTGGGCCCGCCGGCCGCACCGGCCACCACTTGGATCCGGCCCGGTCGCAGGCCTTCGTCGCGGATGGTTTTAAGCGCTTCCGGACCTGCTTTTATGACAAAGCCGCCTTTATCTTGCTTCATGCTGACTCAGTTCCCGCAATCGCTTCGATCAACAGGGGTAGAAATGTCTCCAGATCCTCCACCACGCCGACATCGGCCGTATTAAAAATGGCGGCGCAGGGATCCGTGTTGATGGCGGCCACGAAGCCGGCCCCGCGCATCCCGTTCACATGCTGAACCGCCCCGGATATGCCGCAGGCAAGGTAAAGGGCCGGTGCAACCGTGGTGCCGGTGACACCCACTTGCTGGCGGTAGTCCAACCACCCCAGATCACAGACAATGCGCGATCCGGCGATGGCCGCCTTGTGAAAACAGGCGCCTAATTGCTTTAATAAATCAAGCTTCTCTCTATTTCCGATTCCCCGCCCGGCCGCCACAATCGTATCCGCGTCGGCGATAGCGGACGCCCTGGCCTCTGCCGCTTGTATCCTTAGCGTTGACGTCCGCAAATCCGGCAGATCGAGTGTCAGCCAATCTATTTCCGGCGCTTGGAAATGCGCGCGCACGTCGTTTTCGGCAACGAAAGCGCCGGGCATGATGGTGAGAACGACCGGAAAGGTTTCCGGCACCATTTCAGCTATCCATTTGCCGCCATAAACGCTGCGACTAAAAACCAGTCCGCCCTCCGCCAATTTAATCTGTTCGACGCCCATGATACATCCGGCGCATAGCCGCACGGCCAGTCCCGCGGCATAATCCATTCCGCTGGATGTATGCGGAACGCAAACAATATCAACTTCCATGGCCTTGAATGCCGCGGACAGGAGTTTGGGAAAAACCTCTTCCCTGCGGAAGGGAACTTCCGCCACCCGGATGGCCGTAACCGGGAATCCGAAAGTTGCACCGACCGCGGCGGCCCGTTTGCGAATATCCCGGC
>JAERRP010000006.1 GCA_016735415.1 Desulfobacterales bacterium
GATGGACCATAATATGAAATGGTGGTGGTCGTTCAATGGAACCGGGAACAGAAAAGCGCCGGCGCTGAAGTGGATTATCTGATCGCAATTGCTGTCCAGCTCAAACCTAGCGACGACCGCCTCTCGACATTCCGGCGGGACGACCCATGCCTGCCGATGATCTGGGTCTGGACGCAGGTTGAATGCTGGGCCTCTCCGGTCTGGGCTTAACACCGGGTCGATCGGGCCTGTCGGGCCGGTTCGGTCTATCAGGACGATCCCGTCTGTCGTACCGATACGGATAACCGCCATAGCCGTACCCATGTGGATACCCGTAGCCGTCATATACACCGTAATAACCCGGGCTGGACCACGCGGACCTATCGCGAGGGGAACAACCTGTCAGAAGCAGAACACAGGGGAGTGCCAGAAGAATCACGAATAGCCTGATAAATTGCTTCATGATCAAAGCCCCCCTTTGGATGCCCGCGGGGGCCATCGCTGTATCAACAACAATGCGCCGCTGGTATCGGCAATCAATGCGGTATCACCTTTACTCGGCGCCTCATCGGGTGAAACCCATACCACACCGCCCAGTTCTCTCACGCGCTGCACAGTCGCCTCGGGGTCAGCAACCCGAACAACCGGCACCCAAAGCATGTGCTCGCGATCATCCTGCACATGACGGATACCCGCACGCCATTTTCCTTTGGTTTTGAAAACATCATATTTATCTCCCGAATCTATCACATCATACCCCAACACGGATCCATAGAAATCCTCGATGCGACTCGGGTCGTCAGTCCAAATCTCATCCCACAGCCAATCACCGATGGCTGCCTCGGTATCGGCCGGATCTCCTCCCGTTGCGCTGAGCAACACCAGGTCTGCCCGTTGTGGATCACTGATCAGGACGCCCCGACCGCGTTGATCCATATCAACCGGGCCTTTCAATATCTTTCCACCATTGGCCTTTACCAGACTGACCGCTGCATCCACATCGGCCACGGACACCGAGGGCAACCAAACACCATTTCCGGCTTGGCCGTCTGATGGCGCCATTTGCAAGATTCCCGCAATGGCTTTGCCGCGATTACGCACGACCGCGTAGCGTCACTCGTATTCAATCTGCCAGCCAAACAGCTTCTCATAAAATGTCCCGGCCAAAAGAGGATCTTCCGGCGTCAGCAGATCATGCCAGATAAACTTGCCCGGATAGGTCTTTCCACTGGAATTTTCCGTTATGGGGATTTGCGCCATTTCAGCGCCACCCTCCGACAACTTACCGGAATTGGCACAGCCGCTCAGAAAAGCCGCAGCCATAAATAAAATACTGACAAAACACACTAATGATTTCATTGTATTAACCCATTCATACCAAATGAGACTAGAGAAGACGTTACTTTTCTGGGAGGGAGTATAGAGAAAATCCCCTTGTGCGTCAAAGAAAAAAACCACAAAACAGATATTCGCCCCGAGGAACTTCAGATGATTACACTGAAACGTCCCGGAACCTGAAATCTACAACCTTGTTAATCTTCTCAAAGTCTGAAATATTCCTGGTTACATACGAAAAACAGTTGATATCATAATGCCGCTTACTGTATTATGAAAGCATTAACGTTACTTCATGGTGATCGCGATTTCGATCCCATGACCTCCCATTTTTCCCTCAAAACAATAAGTTAAGGAAGGAGAATCCAAACCATGACGTCAACTGATGTGAAAGGTTTTAAGGACAAAACCATTATGGGAAGTAAACTGGCAATCATTTTATTGATCGTTTTTTTCGCAAGCCCGCTGCCGGCTCAAGAACTTACCGGAACCCTTCAGCAAATCAAAAAATCCGGTCAAATCAAAATCGGCTACCGTGTGTCTCAACCACCCATGTCATTTTTGGGTAAAAACGGCAATCCGACGGGTTATTCTATTGATTTGTGTAAGCATATCGTGGCTGAAGTTGAAACCAAAATTGGCGCGGACATAACGGTTGAATATGTTCCCGTAACAGCTGAAGGGCGGTTT
>JAERRP010000297.1 GCA_016735415.1 Desulfobacterales bacterium
CCCATGGTGGGCTCCACCAGATTGGAAAGAAGTGAAATGAAGATGCCGGCCACGGCCGCCAGGGCCGAGCCGATAAAGAAGTTCAGGTAACGGACCTTGAGGACACTGATCCCGAAACTTTCCGCCATCTGCGGATCATCCACCGTGGCCCGCCAGGCCACACCGATGCGGGTTTTCTGCGACAGCCACGAAAGCACGCCCAGAAGGGACAGGCTGCCCACCACAATGACCAGATCCACAGTCCTGAAGGTCATACCCGCAAAGCGGACAAGGTCCTGCAGGGGAACATGGGTATAGGTCAGCCCGAAGGGCCCGAAGATCAGGCGAAACAACTCTTCCATGGCAATGAACAGCCCGATGGATGCAATCAGGGCCACATAAGGGGGGCGATCCAGGATGGGATGGTAGCAGAATCGATACATGGCCATGCCCACCAGGCCCACCAGGGCGGCCGCCAGGGGCATGGCCAGAATGAGGCTGCCGGTGGCGTTGGTGATCAGCAATCCCAGATAGCCGCCCAGGGCGAAGAGCCCGGCGTGGGCCACGTGCAGGATGCGCAGGAGACCGTACACCAGGGTAAGCCCCACCGCGATGATGGCATACATGCAGCCGTAGATCAGACCTTGGATCAATAACTCCAGATAAAGCATGGCGGTTTTACTTCTCGGGCGGCGCCAGCAGCGCGGCATCATCGATGACCGCGTAATGATGCCAGTTGCCGTCTTTAACGACCTGCACCTGCACGGCTTTCATGACCTCGCCCAGGGCGTTGAACTTGATGGTGCCGGTGGACACCTTGAGATCGGTGGTTTTGAGCGCCGCCAGCACTTTGTCGTCCGCGGTGCTGCCGGCCCGCTCAATGGCGTCGGCGGCGACCATAACCGCCGTGTGACCGCTGGCCGCCACCATATCCACTTTAAAACCGGCCTGTTTTTCAAAGGCGGCGATAAAGTCGGCGGTTTCGGGCACCTTCGAATCACGGTCCAGACTGGTGGTGATGATGATACCCTCGGCGGCCGGGCCGGCGATCTCGATGAATTTCTGGCTGTCGTAGCCTTCCTGGCCGATGATGGGACAGACGACCCCGGCGGCACGAAGCTGGCTGACCAGCGGGCCGGCGGTGAAATAATACCCCGAGGCGTAGATGGCTTCAGGCTTGTCGGCCTTGACCTTGGCCACGATGGCGCCAAACTGGCGATCCTTGATGGAATACTGGTATTCCGCAACAACGTTGATGCCGTAGGCGGAGGCCTTGTCCTTAAAACCGGCGGCCAGGGATTTCCCGAAGTCGTTTTGCAGGGTGATGATGACCACCTTTTTCTGGCCCATCATCTCGCCGATCAACTTGGCGCCGGCTTTGCCCTGCACCTCGCCCAGGAAGCTGGTTCGAAAAACATATTCGCCGGCGCGGGTGACGTCGGGATGGATGGCGTAGGCACTGATATAGGGAATGCCGGCTTCCTGAAACACGCCTGCGGCCGAACGGGTCGCACCCGAATAGGAACCGGAGATACCCACCACCACCTTATCCTGACCGATGAGTTTACTGGCAATCGGAATGGCCTGGGCCGGCTTGGCCTGGTCGTCGTACACCACCAGTTCCAGTTGTCGGCCCAGTACGCCGCCGGCCGCGTTGATCTGGTTGACGGCCAGTTTGGCCCCTTCGGTCGAGGATTTACCGTCACTGGCGGCAAACCCGGTCATCGGGGCATTAAAACCGATTTTAATGGTGTCAGCGGCCGCCGCAACGCCGCACAATCCCGCCAGCAGACAAATGGCCACTGCGATAACACTCACTTTTTTTACCATGATCGCTCTCCTTAGGGTTCGTGTAAAAATAAGTTCACAAGTTTCAGGGTTGAGTGAAGAGAATCTTGGTTATGCAGGTGGCAACAATGTGGGTATTGGTAGAGCACTGGAACGCGGGGCTGAATTTGTGCTTGTGCTTAATAATGACGTAGAGATTGAATCAAAAGATTTAGTTGAAACATTGGACTCATGTTTTAATAAAATACCAAAAATTGGTATAC
>JAERRP010000510.1 GCA_016735415.1 Desulfobacterales bacterium
AAAGGTTGAGACTTGGCCCGGCTTGACACCCGCAAAGCAGGTCGACTATAGCACAGGGTAGTTTGAGGTTCCCCTTCACCCTAACAAATCAACTCGGAATTGGAATTCGCAGCATGCCCCTATCGCCTCTAACGGCCATCTCGCCGGTGGACGGACGCTACCGCCGGGCAGTCGAAGCACTGGCCGGTCAGTTTTCCGAAAGTGCCCTGATCCGCTACCGCGTGCGGGTGGAGATCGAATACTTTATCGCCTTGTGCGAACTGCCCCTGCCGCCCCTGGCCGCGGTGGACCGGGCCCGGTTCGAACCCCTGCGGTCGATCTATCGTGATTTCAGCCTGGCCGACGCCGAAGCCGTCAAGGCCATCGAAGGCAAGACCAACCACGACGTCAAGGCGGTCGAATATTTCCTCAAGGAGCGTTTCGAGGCCCTGGGGCTGGGGAACCACAAGGAATTCATTCATTTCGGCCTGACCTCCCAGGATATCAACAACACGGCCATACCACTTTCCCTGCGCGACGCCTGGACGACGGTCGTAGGGCCCCTTTTCGACGAGGTCGCGACCGCCCTCAGGGAGCGCGTGCAGGAATGGAAAGACGTGCCCCTGCTGGCCCGCACCCATGGCCAGCCGGCCTCACCCACCGGCCTGGGCAAGGAAATTCAGGTGTTTGTCGAACGTCTGGAGCAGCAGCGGGTGCTTCTGGCGGCCGTGCCTTTTTCCGGCAAGTTCGGCGGCGCCACGGGCAATTTCAACGCCCACCTTGTGGCCTATCCCGAAGTCGACTGGCCGGCCTTCGCGGACCGGCTGGTGAACGAGGTGCTGGGACTCAAGCGCTGCCGGGTGACGACCCAGATCGAGCCCTACGACAACCTGGCGGCCTTCTGCGACGGGCTTAAACGCCTGAACACCATCCTGCTGGATTTCGACCGGGACATCTGGACCTATGTTGCCATGGGTTACTTCCGCCAGAAGATCAATAAAGGCGAGGTGGGATCTTCCACCATGCCCCACAAGGTCAACCCGATCGATTTCGAGAACTCCGAGGGCAACCTGGGGGTGGCCAACGCCCTCCTTGCGCACCTGGCCGCCAAACTGCCGATCTCCCGTCTCCAGCGCGACCTGACCGACTCCACCGTGACCCGCAATATCGGGGTGCCCCTGGCGCACACCGTGATCGCCCTGAAATCCCTGCTGCGCGGGCTGGCGAAACTCCTGATCGACACCGAGACCATCAAGCGGGATCTGGAAGCCAACTGGGCCGTGGTGACCGAAGGCATCCAGACGGTCCTGCGCCGTGTGGGTTATCCCAACCCCTACGAGGCGCTGAAGGCGCTGGCGCGCACCAACAAACCCATCGACCGGGCTATGATTCAGGCCTTTATCGACGAACTGGATGTCGACGATACGGTCAAGGCCGAACTCAAGGCCATTACCCCGCTGAACTACACGGGCGTGCCGCTGGTCTGACCGGACCTTCGATGTTTTCCACCATGGCAGAGGCACCCTCAGTGTAAGGGGGGCGCCTCAATCTACAGCCCTAGTTTTTACGACCGCTCACCCCTGTCCAGCAACCAAGGAGGCGTTATGAAAAAATTATCGGTTTTTTTGTCTGTGCTTCTTATTCTGGCATTTGCCGTCAGTGTCCATGCGGCCGCCAAAAACCCGGACACCTTTGTCTTTGCCACCTACGGCACCCTGCGCACCCTGGACCCCTGCGTGGCCTATGATACGACCTCCTCCCAGCGGCTCTGGAACATTTACGAGCCGCTGGTTTTTTTTGACGGCGGTCATACCGACAAGTTCAAGCCGCTGCTGGCAACGGCGGTGCCCACCCTTGCCAACGGGGGCATTTCGGAGGACGGCAAAACCTATACCTTTACCATTCGGAAAGGGGTGAAGTTTCACGAGGGCCAGGGTCTGACCCCCGGGGACGTGGTTTACAGCTTTAAACGCAACATGATGGCGGACCCGGACGGCGGTCCCATGTGGATGCTGCTCGAAGCCCTTACCGGCGAGGGGTCCACCCGTGACAAGGACGGTAAGCTGATTCCCGGCATCATGGAGAAGATCGACCGCTGCGTCGAAGCCAAAGGGGATCAGGTGATTTTCCACCTGCCCAATCCCTATCCGCCGTTCATGGGTATTCTGGCCTATTCCGCCTCGGTGGTGATGAGCAAGACGTGGTGCGTGGCCAACGGCTGCTGGGACGGATCATTGGCCACGGCCGCCAAGTTCAACAACCCGGCGCCGGGACACGAGCCCCTGTTGAAGGTCGCCAACGGCACCAACGCTTACAAGATGAAGTCCTGGGAACCCAGCAAACAGTTCGTGTTCGAGCGTTTTGACGGGTACTGGGGCGGCCGGGCCAAAATCAAAACCGCCATCATCAAATATGTGAAGGAATGGAGCACGCGCAAACTCATGCTCCAGAACGGTGATGCCGATCGCGTGACCGTGGACAATCCCTATGTGCCCGAAGTCAAGGAAATGAAAGGGCTCACATTCTACGAAATACCCCAGCTTTCGGTCAGCATGGCCTTTTTCTGCCGTAAGATTAACCCCGCCGGCAACCCCAATATCGGCAGCGGCAAACTGGACGGCGATGGCATTCCGCCGGATTTTTTCAGCGACATCAACGTGCGCAAGGCTTTTCTGCACGCTTTCGACCGTGCCACCTACGCCCAGGACGTCTTCAACGGGCTGGTGGTCATGCCCACCAGCCCCAATATCAAGGGGCTGGCTTTTCACAAGGAGGTGCCGGTCTACGCTTTCGATCTGACCAAATCCACGGAATACATGAAGAAGGCCTTCGGCGGTCAGGTGTGGGAAAAAGGCTTTAAAATGATCATTACCCACAATACGGGCAACGAGATGCGTGAAGCGGCGGCCCTGATGATGGCCGAAAACATCATGTCCCTCAACCCCAAGTTCCGGATTGAGGTCCGCAATGTGGAATGGAAGGACTATCTGGTCAAGTACCGCAACTACATGTATCCGATCTTTCTGATCGGGTGGGGTGCGGATTATGCCGATCCGCACAATTTCGTATACACCTTCATGCATTCCAAGGGGGTCTACGGGCGGTACATGGCCTACCAGAATGATGAAGTGGATCGCCTGAGTGAAGAGGGCATCGCCACCATCGATCCGGCTAAACGGGGAATAATATACTCACGGCTGCAGGATCTTTTCTACGAGGAGGCCATTGCCGTGCCGCTCTACCAGCAGATCGTGGTGCGGGCCTATCGCGGCTGGGTCAAGGGATACACTCCCAACCCCATGCTGATGGACGCCAACGAGATGCTGATGGAGATCCGGAAGGAGTAATGCCCTGAAACAGCATTGAAGATGACCGGCCGATGGGAAATTGATTCCTGTCGGCCGTCAAATGACTTCTGTATGGCATTTCTCCGGGAGATCATGCCTACCTATATCCTCAGGCGGTTTTTCTTTCTTATCTTTGTGCTTTTCGGCGTGTCGGTGCTGTTGTTCGGCATCCTGATGACTTTCAGCCCCGAGCGCCGGGCGGCTGCCTATGTCACCACCCCCCAGCAGGCCAAGGACATTCCGCGCATCATCAAACAGTTTGGCCTCGACGATCCCTTTTACATCCAGTACGTGCGCTGGATCAAGGAGGTGGCCCGGGGGAATCTGGGCTGGTCGCTGGTGGCCGCGCGTCCCGTCCGGGAAGCCTTCTGGCGCTATTTCCCCATCACCCTGGAGATGAACCTGTACGCCGCCCCCATCGTCATTTTTCTGGGGATATGGCTGGGGTCCGTTTCCGGCATTCACCGGGACAGCTGGATCGATCACAGCTCACGAATTTTCGCGATTATCGGATGGTCGCTGCCGACATTCCTTTTTGCCCTGGTTCTGCTGATGGTGTTTTACGGCTATTTTCAGATTTTTTCCCCCGGCGTGCTGAGCGATGAACTGGCCATGTCGATCATCGATCATCCGGAACAGTACACGGCCTATACCGGCATGCTCACCATCGACGGCCTGCTGAACGGCCGGCCGGACATCGCCCTGGACGCCATGCGCCATCTCGTTCTGCCCATTACGACATACGTGATCGTGGTGGTGGCCCTCAACATGCGGGTCATGCGCTCCGGCATTATCGAGGAGCTGTCCAAGGACTATGTCCTCACCGCCCGGGCCAAGGGCGCCGACCGCAAGACAATTAATTACCGGCATGCCCGCCGCAATGCCCTGCTGCCCGTCGTGACCGTGGCGGGGCAGCTGATGGCCATGTCCATGGAGGGCAGTATCGCCGTGGAAGTGGTCTACAACCGGCAGGGCATCGGCTGGTGGCTGGCCGAATCCGCCACCCAGCTGGACATGCCGGTGCTGATGTGCATCTGTCTTTTCATGGGCCTGGTGTTCGTGGTCACCAACCTGACCATCGATATCCTGTACGCCTATATCGACCCGCGAATTCGGTTGAATTGAGCATTGGACGCTATGGATAACACCCATCCAGGCCTGCGCGAGATAAAGTATACGCTCTACCGTATTTTCCGCAATCCGTCGGCCATCATCGGATTCACGCTGCTGCTGTTTTTCCTGGGCGTGGCCGTGTTCGCGCCGGTACTGGCGCCGCCCAGATATGCTCACAACCCCTACCAGATGCCCCACCAGGGCTATTCGCCGACCCCCAAAGCGCCGGGCCCCAAAGCGATTTTCGGCACCACTTCCGGCCAGTACGACATCTACTACGGCGTCGTGTGGGGCACGCGCACGGCCTTCAAGATCGGGCTCTTCGTGGTTTTTATTTCGAGCTTTGTCGGGGTGGGGCTGGGGGCGGTATCCGGTTATTACGGCGGGTGGATAGATGAGATCCTCATGCGGGTCACCGATATCATGTGGGCTATTCCCACCCTGGTGCTGGCCATGGCCATCGTGGTGGCCTTCGGGCGGGGCCTCGATAAAGTCATGATTGCCCTGGCACTGATCCAGTGGCGCTGGTACGTGCGCGTCATCCGTTCGGAAATTCTGACCCTCAGGGACCAGGATTTCGTGCAGGCCGCCCGCATCATGGGCGTGTCCGACCTGAAGATCATCCTGCGCCATATCCTGCCCAACGCGATCTATCCGGTGTTGATCATGGCTTCCATGGACATGGGCTCCATGGTGATCACGGCCTCTTTCATGAGTTTTGTGGGGCTGGGGGCTCCCAAGGGATATGCCGACTGGGGCCAGATGGTGGCCCTGGCCCGCAACTATATCGTCGGACCGCCGGATGATCCCCTGCGTTTCTGGTACACCATCGCTATTCCGGGGGCCTGCATCATCCTGTTCGTTCTGGCCTGGAATCTCATCGGCGATGCCCTGCGGGACGCGTTTGATCCCAAGTTGCGCCGTAGGTAGCCAGTGTCCGTCCGGAAATGGTCTTTTTTGCTCTGCTCGGTGGGTCGTAGCGGGGTTCCGGCTGCGGCGTACAACAGTACGCCTCACCGCAACCCCTTCTGCAGCTGTAGCAGAACAAAAAATCCTCATTTCCGAATCGGACACGATGGCGACTTTGATAAATCCACGGATGGACAATAGCCAAGTATGACGGTTCTGCTAAAGACCGAAAATCTGGTCACCAATTTTTACACTTACGAGGGTGTCGTGCGGGCCTT
>JAERRP010000788.1 GCA_016735415.1 Desulfobacterales bacterium
ATACGCCCGGCACGGAAGTCTCCAGACGGACATCCATGACGACAAATCCATTTGGGTCGAGCTGGATGCCGCCATTGAGAAATCCGCTGTTGGGCAGGGTGCCGACCCATATGAAACAGCCGTCGGCCTGGATTGTCCGGACCTCCGCGGTCTTGACATTCTTTACGCGGACAGCTTCGAGGTTGAAAAATCCGCTGATTTCCATCGGCACGGAATCCCAGATAATTTCAATTTTATCGTTATTGAAGGCCCGTTCCTGGAGAATCCTGGTGGCCCGGAGCTGGTCCCGGCGATGAATCAGGTAGACTTTCCGGGCGAACTTGGTCAGGTAAAGACTCTCCTGCACGGCCGTGTCGCCGCCGCCCACCGCCACCACCACCCGGTCCTTGTAAAACGGGGCATCACAGGTGGCGCAGGTGGACACCCCCTTGCCGAAAAACCGGTTTTCGCCCGGAATGCCGATTTTGCGGGGGTGTGCCCCGGTCGCGACAATGATACTGCGGGCCGTGATGGTTCTGTCGCTGAGCTGCAGTTTTTTGACCGGTTGGGAAAGATCGAGGGAAACCACCTCGTTGATTTCGGTGCGCAGGCCGAATTTCAGAGCCTGGTCGCGCATCTTCTGAACCAGATCGGCACCCGTAAGCCCCTCGGGGAAGCCCGGATAGTTTTCCATCCAGTCCGTCAGCAGAATCTGCCCGCCCGGCGCGGCCTTTTCAATCATCAGGGTATCCAGCATGGCGCGTGATGCATAGATTCCTGCCGTGAGTCCGGCCGGCCCGCCGCCGACAATAACAACATCATGATCAACTGGTTGCATAGGTTCCTCCGTTATTAAAATGGCCAACCGGCAGGACACTGGGTTGGCACAGTACATGGGTTCTGCCGGGATGTACTACATTTTCCGTGCCATTTGGTAATTTCAGCTTAACTTATTGAATTTAAACTTAATCTAATCATCATTGACAGTCGAAAAGATAAACCGTATGTTCAAGTAACGGTGGGTAACGTCAACGTAACGCCATATACGGCATCCGGAGGCCTGTCATCATGAGTACCAAGACCCATGCGATTTGGAATTTCCATTTTCTGAGTATGATCATCGATTCCATGGCCGATGGGGTATTCACCATGGATACCCACGGTCGGATTTCATCCTGGAATCCCTCCATGGAGCGCATCAGCGGCTACACCGCCGAGGAGGCCCTGGGAAAAACGTGCCGCCTGCTCCAGTGCAGTCGCTGCTTCGGGCGCGAATGCCCCGCGGATATCAAAAAGTGCCGAATTATCAAACAGGGGTTTTCCGAAGCCAAAGAATGCCGGCTGCGACACAAGGCCGGACACGATGTGAAAGTCATCAAAAACGCCAATGTCGTCCGGGACGAAAAAAACAACATCATCGGGATCGTGGAAACCGTGACCGACCTGACCGAATTGAGCCGGGCGCGGCAGAAGGCGGAAGAGGCCGCCCTGCGGCTGGCGGAGATCCACCGGATGGACAATATCATCGGTAAAAGCACGGCCATGCAACGCGTGTTTCAGAATATCATGGCGGCGGCCGCCAGTGAAGCCACCATCCTGATTCATGGTGACAGCGGCACCGGCAAAGAGCTTGTGGCCGGTGCCATTCATTTCAACAGTGAGCGTAAGGATGCACCGCTGGTGACCGTAAACTGCAGCGCCCTGTCGGAAACCCTGCTGGAAAGCGAGCTTTTCGGACACGTCCGAGGGGCCTACACCGGTGCCATGCGAGACCGCATGGGGCGTTTCGAGGAAGCCGCGGGCGGCACCGTGTTTCTGGACGAAATCGGTGAGTTGAGTCCCTTTATCCAGGTCAAACTGCTGCGGGTGCTCCAGGAAAGGGAGATCGAACGTGTGGGGGAATCCCGCAAACGCAAGATCGATATACGCATCATCACCGCAACGCATCAGGATCTATACACACGGGTGCAGAACGGAAGTTTTCGGGAGGACCTCTATTACCGCCTCAAAGTGTTTCCAATTCGTCTGCCGCTGCTCCGGGAGCGTCGGGAAGATATCCCCCTCCTGGTCGATCATTTCATCCACCGTATGAACCAGAGCACCGGCAAGCACGTACAAAACCTGTCGCGGCAGGCCCTGCGGGCCCTGATGGATTATCACTGGCCGGGAAACGTTCGGGAGTTGGAGAATGCCATCGAACATGCATTCGTGCTTTGCAACCGCAATCAGATCCGAATTGAAGATCTCCCGATTGAAATCCGCCGGCCCGGCGGCACCGCCGTTTATGAAATTCCGGCGGACTCACCGCCGCCAAAGCGGGCGGCACGGAACCGGTTGACCAAAGAGACCCTGCTCGACCTGCTTGAAGAAAGCGGCTGGAACAAGGCCGAGGTTGGCCGGCGGGTCGGCTTGAGCCGGACGGCCATTTGGAAATACATGAAGAAGTGGGATATCCCCCTGCAGCCCGAGTGATGCCTGCGGTCAAAACCGTTAAAAAAATCATCCTGCTTAAAGACCGCTATTTAATCTCAGGGCCTGGTCCGCCAGGAGCGATTTAAAGCGATCCAGCGTAATGGTGTAAGGGATGATCGGAATCCCCATCCAGTCGGAGTATTCCAGAAAACTTTCCGGATCCTCCGCCATGTAGGCATCCATATAGCCCGTGCCGTCCAGCACCACCGCGCCGCCGGTGTGTTTCGGGAAATTTTCGTTGGCCAACCCCTGGTCCCATCCTTTAAACACCTCTTTCCGGAATTTGACCCAGCCGGCAGTCATCCACCAGACCGGTTCGCCGCCGGCCACCTCCTCGGCAATGCGTTTCCGTTCGGTCTCGTCGGCCAGCATGTCCATGCAATGAGTGGCCTCGACGCGGGCCACCCCGGCCCCCTGCTCCTGAATAATGGTTTGCATCAGGCGCGTGGGTTCGTCCACATTCACGTAACAGAATTTGCCGCCGTACACGACAATGACCTTGCCATGTTTTTCTCTGGCCCTGGTGACCAGCCGGACCAACTGGCGCTCCATCTCGGGAATATCCTGGTGGAGCCCCGGTGTCGTGTAATAGATCCGGGGCGTATCCAGAAACCCCTCCGCCTTCAAATAGTTCAATTCAAGACTCATCGTCCCGCAGGAAACAATGCTGATCTCTGAAAAAGATATTTCGCCCATGATGTACCTCGCTTGTCATGAAACAGGGTTGACGGATTCGTAAAAAGACCGATATCGGCGTTACACGTTTCCCAAGTTACTACAGCGAACGACCAGTAAGCCTCATACATCGGAATTACCCAGCCG
>JAERRP010000605.1 GCA_016735415.1 Desulfobacterales bacterium
GTTCCAGGGCCAAGCTGGTCTGGATCCGCTAAGCCCGGACCTCACCGGCGGCCGGCGGGCGCACCGCACCTCTGACGCCGTGCGCGCCGGCCGGCGCTTGTGGCCATCGCAACCGGATCCTATTTGGTCACCTTGATCTGGTAATTCCCCGTACCGTTGGAGGTGTTGTAGTGCCGGATCTGCACCAGGTAATCCCCCGGGGCCAGATTGGCCACGATCCTGGAATTGTAGCCCACCCCGCCGTCATCGTCCTGGGACACCAGATCCGTCCGATTGTCCGGCCCGTAGAGTTTCATGACCACATCGGTCTGTCCGCTCGTTTCAATGACGTAGCGGCTGGATGTGGTGGCCTTGAAGATGAACATGTCTTCCTCGCCGGGCTTGCCGATACGGGCCGGCACACCGGACTGGTCGATCACCGGAATTTCGACCGGATCGGGAACCAGACCCTTGGGGTAGGCCTCCAGACCACCGATAAAGGCCTTGTCCTGGCCGGAAAGAATCTCGTTGGCATGCGTTTCCCGGCCGCTCACGGTCCATGAGCCCGGAAAGGCGTAAAGCATGATCGAATCCGTGTCGAACCGGGTGCCCCGGATCTGATCCCGGGAGTACTTGCGGATCACATTGTGGCGGGTCTGCTCCGGCGTCCAGTAGTTGGGCGGCCCGGCCAGGTCCCGGATTACCACGTCCTCGTTCCACTGCAGACCGCCGGCCGGGTTCTGGTGCTCGTGACCCAGACCGATGGCATGCCCGAATTCATGGGCCGAAGTGCCGCCGTCCTGAAACCCCAGGTTCATGGTCGGCATATCCCGGGGAATACCGCGGCCGTCCGTGCCCACATAGGACCAGGCCCCGTTATTGGGATCGAAGGCGATCCGGATATCGGCATCCGGCGCGTCATCAAATTCGAACCGCAGATTGGCGTGTTCCATCCACCATTCGGCCTGCTCCCGGGCCAGCTGCTGCTGCTGGGCGGTGCCGCCCATGAAGCGCACGTGCAGGGTCGACCCGTTGGGCCACATCTTGCGGATGACGATAATCGCCCGCGCGACGTCGGCGCCGCGCGGGTGGGTGTTGATCAGATTGATATCGTCCGGCAAAAGACGATCGAAGCAAATCCTGGGGTTTTCCGTCATGACCGACCTCCTTTTCAATGTGACAGCACAAGCGCGTGCCGACACGGGTTGTTCTTGAATCCATTCCTGTGTCGAAATGAAAGTATTTTTACCGAAAACGGTTCTGGCCTCCCGCCGACCTAATTTTCGGTCCCGCCGATAGTCCTGATCTGGGTGTCGGCGATCTCCACGGACGGCACCTGCGCCGCCGTGCCGCCTGTTTCCGCATCATGCGCTCCAATGGATTTAACCGCCCCCAGCCGTTCGGAGGGCGCGATATCAACCCGCTCCTCGTCATAGCGCACAAACCAGGGTAAACCGTGTTCGGTATAGGTCTTAACGTCGATGGGAGAAGGCGGCGGGGCTTGACCGGTTACCGCGGTGAATTGGCAGCTGTTGAGGATGTGAATGGATACACGGGCCCGATTCGAGGAATTCCAGGTGTCGATACCGTAAGGATCCGGATAAATCTTCTGCCGCATGCAGCCCCCGGCGCCCAGCCCCATGACCGGGACGGCCATGGGCCGGGGCCGGCCACCAGGGCCCGTGTCCAGCGGGGTTTTCCCCGCCGGCGGGGCCCTGTCCGGAAACTTTCCCGGGCAGGATTCGAAACCCGTCAGTTGAATGCCGCCGATGTCTTCCCGGCCTGAAAGAACCGCTTCAACGGTGTAGCCTTCCCCCAGGGGCATGGCCACGAACTGCCGGACACTTCCGCGGCCGGTGTTGATGCCGTCCAGCCAGGGCTGGTCCGGGCAGACGATGTAATCCTGAGGATCGGCCGAGAGGGCCGGATTGTCCGGGTGCCCCGAAAGGGCGTTGATGCCGCCCACGGCCACCTTCACGGCCTGGGCGTGCCATTCGGGCCCGTGAAAACCCAGCCAGAGGGCTTCCCGCTGATACATGGAGATGAAGGCCCCGTCTTCCGCCCGCCAGGACTCCGGCAGCCGCGCACGGTAATCTTCAACCCGGAAAAGCGGGAAGGTACCCAGACCCGGCGGCAGGGGATAAACCCGGCCATCATCCGGAATCCGCAGCGTGCGGTGGAACGATACGGCCAGGTATGAGCCGATTCGAATATCAACTTTTTGGATGGTAACGGTCAGCATGCGATACGCTCGCGCATTTCCTCGCGGGTGTGGGGTCAAACCGGGGATTCGAGGACCAGAGCCAGAACAGAGAGAAGTGCGCGTTGGGAACGCTTTCCGGAATTCAGTTTGCAGGTGCGGTGTCAGCAGTCGATGGGAAAACCAATGAATAAAATATTGGGTTCGCACCCGCTGGTGTCAACCACTTTTTTGGGGATGTCAACCGGGTCCTGAAGATTGAACGTTTACAACACCGCGGACAGCGTTTAATGTGATCCCGAACTGTCCTGCAACCAGCTTGGGCTCTAAATCGCCATCCGCCCTCCCCGCAGGCAGGCTCCGGTTTTATCACTTTGGATAACCAATGGAAGGAGACCGCCGCATGCTGCCGAACTACGAAAAACTGGGCACTTTTTATCTTGGCCGGGCGTACAATCTCGCCGCGCAGCGCTTGCAGCCTGACCCGGTGCTCTACGACAGCCAGGACCTTTCCTACGACAGTGCCCGCTATGGCGTAGACACCTCCCGAACCATCGCCGTGGCCGCCGTGATCAGCGACGGCCCGGTGCCGGTGAACTGGGACAACGCCGGCCCCTTCGATGCAGCCTCGCTGGAAACCGAGCCGCAGCCGGGGGCCGATTACGGCCGTCTGCCCGCCGCGGCCCGCAAGTCCGCCGCCTTCACCAAATGGCGCATGGATCTGCTGCGCTGGGCACGCCAGAATCACCCGCTCGTGCTCTACCAGGTCAGGGTGCTCAAGATGACCAGTGAATGGGGGGAATCCGAAGGGGGGTTCCGGTCCCGCCTGGCACAGGCGGTACGCGAAAAGCGCGATCTGCAGGTCGAAAAACTGCGGCAAAAATACAACCGGCGGTTCAGCACTCTAAACGACCGTCTGATGCGCGCCGAACAGGCCGTGGACCGCGAAGCCGAGCAGGTCAAGTCCCACGGTATCCAGACGGCGATTTCCTTCGGCAGTGCCATCCTGGGCGCCTTTCTGGGACGCAAGGCAGTGAGTGTCCGTTCGGCTTCCCGGATGGGAACGGCCATGAAATCGGCCAGCCGCACGCGCAAAGAAAAGGATTGATGACTTCCAACGTCATGGTACCGTCCTGTGGGTGGCTATTGATTATTCATCAAGCGGCCGATAGACTGATGCCCGCCTGGTGAAACCGCCTCAATCCGTCGGTTTGGCCAAGCACACTGAATCCATGGGCGCCCGCTATAGCCCCCGCCCGATATACCGCAACGGATACGGAAAGACCGGTTATGCCTGAAAAAGACCCGCCCCTATCGGATGAAATCAAGGACCAGCTGACCCAACGGCGTCAGGTCATCGACGCCATCGACCACGACATGGTGGCCCTGCTCAAAGCGCGTCAGGAGCAGGTCGACAAGGTTCTGCAGCTGAAGAAGGCGCACGGTCTGCCCGTTTACCATCCGGCCCGGGAAGAGAACCTGATTTCGGAAAAGCGTCGTATGGCCCGGGCCGTGGGCCTGGATGCCGATTACCTTGAGGATATTTTCCGCCGCATTCTGCGTCAATCGCGGGTCGAACAGACCGCCCAGCTGGCGCGGCGGGGCCTCCGCCCCCACGCCACCGTACCAAACAGAAGAGCACACGGCTGAACTCCAG
>JAERRP010000562.1 GCA_016735415.1 Desulfobacterales bacterium
GGCCGTCCGGGAATACGAAAATTTTTAGTGATCTTTCGCGCCGGCCCGGAAATCAGCGCGGGTGAATTCGAGGATGTTGGCCGCTCTGGCCATGTTTTTTTCCACGTCGGGAAAGCCTAATGACGCCAGTTCCTGTGTTGTCAAGGGTTCGCAGTAGATTTACATCAGCTTCACCCTTGACGCCTTGGTTCTGAAGCCTTTAGGCTTTTGCAACCTCAGGGCATATCGAACGGCACCCATCACTATGAAGGGCGGAGCGCATGCAACGCTATATTCTTTCCCGCGTAGTTCAATCTATTATATTACTGATCGGCGTACTGCTCATCGTTTTTTTTATGCTCCAGCTTACCGGGGACCCGGTGGCGCTGATGGTTTCGCGCAACGCCTCCCCTGAGCAGATTGAAGCACTGCGTGAGGCCCTGGGGTTTAACCGCCCCGTGATGGTACAGTTTGCGGATTTTATGGTCAAAGCCCTGCAGGGCGATTTCGGGATGTCCCTCCGCCATCAGCAGCCTGCCATGAGCCTTATTCTGGAACGCTTGCCGGCCACCGTGGAACTGGCTTCCGTGGCCCTGATATTCGCCATGGCCATCGGAATCCCACTGGGGCTGCTGGGAGGTTCCAACCCGCGCAGCATCTGGGATATTCTTGCGCGCGGGGCCGGGCTTATCGGCCAGACCATCCCCAATTTCTGGTTGGCCTTGATTCTGATCGTGGTTTTTGCCGTCGGACTGGGCTGGTTTCCCTCCTTCGGAAGGGAAACCCGTCAGTTTATGGGTCTGACCCTGCCGACCAAATCCGTTGTACTGCCGGCCTTTGCTCTGGGGCTGTTTACCATGGGGCAGTTGGTGCGTTTTACCCGCTCGGCCGTGCTGGAAATCAAGAACGAAGATTTCGTACGCACAGCGTACAGCAAAGGGCTGGCTGGCTGGCGCATTTATATCCGGCATATTCTGCGAAATGCTTCCATTCCGTTGATCAGTATTCTCGGGGTCCAATTCGGTTATCTTTTAAGTGGTTCCATTTATATTGAAACCATTTTTTCCTGGCCGGGACTTGGCAATCTCCTGGCTGAATCCATCGGGAACCGGGACTTTGCCCTGGTGCAAGCCATCGCCTTTTTCACCAGCCTTGCGGTGGTCACGCTCAACCTGCTGACCGATATCGCCTACGGGATGGCAGACCCCAGAATCAGATACGGAGACTAGCATCATGGCGCCAACAGCCGTCGCAACATCCACCGGATCACGAGTCGATGAAAAGGCTGAACACGGCTTGTGGCCTAAACTTGTTTATGTAAGCAGATTGCTTTTACGTGATAAGGCCGGCATGCTCGGTCTGGTCATGTTTTTAATTGTTGCCACAACGGCAATTGCGGCCCCCTGGTTATCACCTTATGACCCCCTCAAACAGGATTTGCGCGCCGCCAAGCACCCACCGGCCTGGGCTGAGAAGGGGGATATTTCCCATCCTTTGGGAACCGACAACCTTGGACGGGACATACTAAGCCGGATCATATACGGCAGCCGCGTGTCGTTGACCGTGGGTTTTTTTGGGGTGCTGATAGCGGGCTCCCTGGGAATGATGATCGGCCTGGTTTCGGGCTATATCGGTGGCCGCACGGATAATATCATCATGGGGGGCGTCAACATGATTCTAGCCTTGCCATACCTGGTATTCGTGGTGTTTATCGCCGCAATTTTAGGCCGGAGCCTGTTCAACGTTATCCTTATTTTCGGATTTACCGACATCCCTATTTTTGCCAGAATCACAAGAGGTGAGGTGCTGCGATTGCGCGAATCCGGTTTTGTCGAATCGGCCTTAAGCATCGGCGCCACAAGGACCCGGATCCTGTTTGACCATATTTTGCCCAATCTGATCGGTCCTCTGATCACCATTGCCACATTCGAGATGTCCGCCATGATTTTTTACGAGGCCGGCCTGGGATTTTTAGGACTCAGCGTTCCTCCCAGTATTCCCAGTTGGGGCAACATGCTGGCGGTGGGCCGCAAATACCTGACCATTTATCCCTGGATTGCGACTTTTCCCGGTCTGGCCATCGTGTTCACGGGGCTGGGGATGAATCTGCTGGGGGACTGGCTGCGGGACGTTCTGGATCCACGTTTGCGAAGGATCAAACGCTGAAACGGGCGCACTATTGAAACCGCCATCGTTTCGATACAGAATTCCGGTACGTTAAGGCGGTAACCGCAATATCCGGCCGAAGTGACGGTGAAGGAGCAGCGGATGACAACGATCCTGAGTGTCAAAGACCTGGTAACCAAATTTCACACATTCGACGGTGTGGTGCATGCTCTTAACGGTGTCAGCTTTGATCTTGATGAAGGCGAAACCCTTGCCATCGTTGGTGAAAGCGGCAGCGGCAAAAGCGTCTCCATGATGTCGCTGCTTCACTTATTGCCCATGCCACCTGCCCGCATAGAGGGTGGGCAAGCCCTTTTTTACAACAACGGAGGAAAGCCGACCGATTTGCTTAAATTGTCCCGAGCAGGCATTTCCAAAATTCGGGGGGCTAAAATCGGATTCATTTTTCAGGATGCCTTAAGTGCCCTGAACCCGGTCATGACCGTGGGGCGGCAGATCTCCGAGTCCATCATCGAGCACCTCGATCTTAATCGAAAAAAAGCCAAAGAAAGGACCATCGATCTTCTTAACAAGGTCGGTATTCCCGGCGCACGGCAGCGGTATAAGAACTATCCGCACCAGTTTTCCGGCGGTATGCGCCAGCGGGTCATGATCGCCATGTCCATGGCCTGCAACCCCCAAATCGTGATTGCCGATGAACCGACCACGGCCCTGGATGTTACCGTGCAGGCCCAAATCGTCGATTTGACCAAACAATTACAGAAAGAGTTCAACATTGCGGTGATCTGGATCACCCATGATCTGGGCGTGGTCGCCGGAATCGCTGACCGGGTACTGGTGATGTATGCCGGATCTCCGGTGGAGATCGCCAGTGCGGACGATCTCTATGCTGCTCCCCGGCATCCGTACACAATCGGCCTGATGGACGCCTTGCCTCACATGAAAGAAAGTGAAAAGCGCCGGCTCGTGAGTATTGAGGGCGCCCCGCCGGATCTGCTGGAATCACCCCGGCACTGCCAGTTTGTATGGCGCTGCCCTCATGCCTTTGATCGCTGCTGGGAGGAAATTCCGCCAGCGGTGTTGGTGGGGCCGAACCATTCAGCAACCTGTTTTTATGATGTGGACAACGGAAGGCCGAGAGAAAATGTCTGAACACAGCCGTCTGCAGGAACCTGATAATCACCCGGAAGATCATGTCTTGCTGCGGGTCCAAAATCTAAAGAAATACTTTCCCATCAATCGTGGGATCATCTGGAACCGGCAGGTGGGTGCGGTTAAGGCCGTGGACGATGTTTCCTTTGAAATCCGGAAAGGTGAAACCCTGGGCCTGGTTGGTGAAAGCGGCTGCGGCAAATCAACCACGGGCCGCGCTATTTTAAATCTGCTGAAGCCCACCTCCGGCCAAGTGTTTCTGGATGATATTGAAGTGACCGCATTAAGTGATGAGGAATTGCGCCTGTTACGACCCAGGGCCCAAATGATTTTTCAGGACTCATACGATTCTCTTAATCCAAGGCACTCGGTGGCGAAAATCATTGCCGAGCCCATGGTGGTCCATAAAACCAAAAGCCAGGGCGAAATGCGGGAGCGGGTCATGGAACTGCTTGAACTGGTGGGTCTCAACCCGAATCATGCGGTCCGTTTTCCCCATGAGTTTTCCGGCGGACAGCGCCAGCGTATCAACATCGCCAGAGCACTGGCCCTGAATCCTGAATTTATTGTCTGTGATGAACCCATTTCCGCTTTGGATGTTTCCATACAGGCCCAGGTCGTCAACCTGTTTCAGGAGCTCCAGGAACAACTGGGATTAACATACCTGTTTATCGCCCATGATTTGAGCATGGTCCAGCACATTTCCCACCGGGTGGCGGTCATGTACCTTGGTCGGGTTATGGAACTTACAAACCGGAACAACCTTTTCAATAATCCCTTGCATCCCTATACCCAGTCGCTGATGTCTGCTGTTCCGTTGCCCGATCCGCCGCTTGAGCGTAATCGGAAACGGATTATGCTGGAAGGAGAGGTGCCCAGTCCGGCCAATCCGCCCAGAGGTTGCGTGTTTCATACCCGTTGCCCTCTGGCTCAAGATATCTGTATCGATACGGTCCCTCAATACCGGGAAGTAATGCCGGAACATTTCGTGACTTGCCACCTGGCCGATGACAGGGGCGGCAGCTTAATTACGGCTTGATGCGTATCAAAAGGCATACTTTATTTTTTCTTGATCGGGCCTTGCAAGGAGAATCTGAAAAATGAAATACCCTTTAAAAGCAGTTGTGCACTGCACCGACGGGCGCATCGGTCATTTAAACTATGTGATTGTTGACACTAGAAAAGAGAAGGTCTCCCATGTCGTGGTCAAGGACCATAAATCACATAATAAAAAGTACTTGGTGCCTTCACGCTGGATAAAAGATACCACTTCGGAACTAATTTTGCTGGACCGCACCAAATCCGATATACGTGCTTTGGATTTGTTTGAAGAGAACGATTTTGCACAGGTGATGGTTCGCGGCTATGCCGTCGATCCAAAAATTACCGAATTATGGCCCCATATGGTGGAAGCCAAGAAAATTTACGCGGCCCGAAGGCGACAGGTACCCGTCGGTGAAACCGCCGTAAGCCTGCATGCCCGGGTGCACGCGACGGATGGGCGCATTGGTGAGGTCTATGAATTCATCGTCGAACCTAGCACCTGGCAGATCACGCATCTGATTGTAAGGAAGGGGCGGCCATGGAATAAAAATCAAGTTAGCATACCGGTCACTGCAATTGAGCGCATTGAAGAAGATCGCATTCTGCTCAATATTAATAAAGCGGACGTTAAAAAACTGCCGGCAACGCCGGTGGAGCGGTAGAACCCTCATTTTCTCCAGGTGGACCCCCACTCGTAGAAGCCATCAGCAGGTATTAAGCATCGATGCTTTTTTAAGGCGTTCCGGAAGGCGGGTTTGGATGGGATGTGGGGGGCAGGTATGCCCCCCCGGTGGGTGGAAGATTATAGGTTGGGACTCTACATCAGTATTTAACCCATTTTTTGTTCTTTTTAGCTTGTCCTGGCGGGACTTCATGCTTTTTCTTGTACTTTTGCTTCTCATGGTATTCATATGGCGTATCGGAATACAATTCCACCGTTTGGTAATCGCCAAGGCTTACTCGGAGCTGATAGGGCAGGGATACGCCCGATTTCCAAATCTCGCCTTCGATGTAAAAATAAATTCGCCGCTCGGTGTCGTAATAAACCTCTTTGGCCGAGTAATATCGATAGCTGTGCTTGGCTCTGTATCCATGGGCGGGTGCATGCGCTGGCGGTCCCGGCTTGTGCGCTACTTTGGCTTCCGGATGATGTGCGGGTTCTTTAGAACCCCATTCATAACCCACACCGCCTCTTGTTGAGCCGCAACCAAACGTAAAAAGTAGTATCAACCCTGCCAATAACAACCTTATGCCCACTACCTGCCAACGATTCATTTTTGGACCTCTCCCTTTGGCGTTTGATCTTTGGTAAGAGTACCAGTGCTATGAAAGCAAGATTGAAGCCAGAGGCTGCGATTGTCCAATATGAAATACGATAACAGGAGGTTAGCGTGTTGGTGTCATTTCAATACCTCAATTCATGCCGAAATATGTCAGTCTCAGTGACGCAAATCGTCTGTCACTCCAATGCGCCCATCTGTTATTTCGCGAACTAAACAACCATTAATTTCCCCATGTCCTCGTTTAGGAATTAAAAGAATTAAAAAAGGAATTAAAAGGGACAGGTTCTTTAGTAATTGTTCGATGTTCATTTGTTGTATCATTATTGGAAGTTGAACGTTAAAAGTTCGATCTGCCGGAGGCAGACAAGTCCTCCACACTGCCGGCGGATAAATGCTTGCTCGCCTTTGGCGAGTTGGAAGTTCATCTTTTCAAGTCCTTAAACCCAATCCCCCCTCCTCCCGAAACCACGCTACTACCTTTTCACAACTTTTATAGTTATTGCCATTCCATCAGCGCTGTTTATCCTTTTTGGGTATTGGGAACATTTACTAATCGTGACCCGATGCATGCTTCTGCCAAGCAGCAGGACGTATCCAATCCAAAAATATAGATCAAGGAGATATAAAATGACTCTTTCAATTTTAAGCCGACGTGTCCTCCAAGGCATCGGATTCGGTGCGCTTTTGTTGATCATGGTGGCGCTGCCGCTGGGCGCGGCGACGACCGATCCATCCAAAAAGGGCGATTCGAAAGTCCCCGCGGACCTGGTGTATCGCAACGGCTTCGTCTACACGGTGGATATGACGCGAAGCCGGGCGGAGGCATTCGCCGTTAAAGACGGCAAGTTCCTCGCGGTCGGCACCAACAAAGACATGAAAGCCTTTACCGGCAAGGACACCAAGGTGATCGATCTCAAAGGCCGGATGGTAATGC
>JAERRP010000149.1 GCA_016735415.1 Desulfobacterales bacterium
ATCGACATGCTGATAACCGCCATCGGTCAGGGTCCGGAGGTTGCCTTTTTGGAGGACGAAAAAGAGGCCCGGAAACTTGAGATCACCCGCTGGAGCACCATCGAAGCCAATCCGGAAACGCTCCAGACCAACATACCGTATATCTTCGCGGCCGGCGACGCCCAAACCGGGGCCTCCCTCGTGGTCGAGGCCATCGGCGGAGGACGCCGGACGGCAAGGGCGATCCACCTCTACCTGAACGGCGAGGAGGTCACTCCCGTTCCCAACTCACTGCGCAAGCAGCACATCCCCGAATCCATCTTCGAATCGGTGGCCGGGGTCACCCCCATCGCGCGAACGCCCATGCCTGAAATGGAAGTCGCGGAAAGCATCAAAACCTTCGAGGAAGCAGACCTGGTGATCAGTGAAAAAGATGCGCTGCGGGAGTCCAATCGCTGTTTGAAATGCTGCCGTATCTGCTATGATCAGGACAGTTGCGCAGCCTGAACGGCATATAGTGCAAGCGCCCTAAAAGAAGCATACAAAAAGCGCCCGGCCTTAACGGCCGGGCACTTTTTTTTAACAACAGGTTTTAGCCCGCGCCTCTATCCTTTTGACAGCAGATGCAGGACGCGCTGCATGTCCGCGGGCGGCGCCACCTCGAAGGTCATTCGCTGATCGCTGTGGGGGTGCTTGAAAGCCAATCGCCAGGCATGCAGCATCTGGCGCCCGGCTTCGCTCAAGGCCCTGGCAACCTCGTCGGATAATACTAAATCCCCCCGGCACCGGCCGCCGTACACGGGATCACCTAAAATCGGATGATGCATGGCGGCACAGTGGACCCGGATCTGATGGGTGCGCCCGGTTTTCAACTCCAGGGTCAGCAGGGCCGCGCCTCGGAACTGCGTTCGGACAGTCCAGCGGGTGAGGGCGGCGCGGCCCTTGCGCGTTATGATCGACATCTTTTTGCGGTCGGTGGGATGGCGGCCGATCGGCAGGTCAACCTGGCCTTCCGAGGAGGCCATCCGGCCCCGCACGATGCCCAGGTAGTGCTTGCTCACGTTGCGCTGTTTGAATTGCCGGGCCAGGGATTCATGCGAGCGGCGGTCTTTGGCCACAACCATCACCCCGGAGGTATCTTTGTCCAGGCGGTGGACAATTCCGGGACGATGGGCATCCTCGCGTTTTTGCAGATCCGGACAATGATACAACAGCCCATTGACCAGGGTTCCACAAGGATGACCGGGTGCCGGATGGACCACCATACCGGCCGGTTTGTCCAAGACGATCACATGCGCGTCTTCATGGATGATCGTCAGATCCATCGGCTCAGGGGCATATTGGGGCGGCTCGGGGTCGGGGCGATGTCCGGAGACGACATCTCCAAGGCAGACGCGGTAGGAGGGCTTGCGGCACTGGTGGTTGACCACCAGAGCACCGTTGCGGATGAGTTGTGCGGCGTAAGAACGCGAACAGTCCGACAAGCATGCGGTCAATACCCGGTCCAGCCGTTGACCGGCATGTTCGAGTTCGATCCGGAAGTGAATACCTTCGGATGGAATTGGCATCTGAAAGGGGAATCAGGCGTCTTGTTCTTTGACTTTGAAAAAGGCCTCGATTTCTTCGAGAACGGCTTTCTCATCCGTTTTTTTGGCGGTCGACAGTTCTTTAACGAGCAGCGCCTGGGCGGTATCGTAAAGTTTGCGCTCCCCGAAAGATAAATCCTTGTTAAGCTTCAGCAGCGAGAGATCGCGGAAAACCTCAGCAACATCGAACAGGCTGCCGGTTTTGATTTTGTCCATGTATTCCCGGTAGCGACGGTTCCAGGTCTGGCTTTCACCCGATGGTTTTTCCCGATTTTTAAGGACGTCATATATCTTCGACACGTCCTTCGCGTCGATAATATCGCGCAACCCAACGGAAGCCACGTTCCATGTGGGAATCATGATGACCATGCCGTTTTCGAGGACCTTCATGATATAGAAATCGTGCTTTTCGCCATTGACCACCCGGGTCTCGATGGCGGTGATCTGCCCCACACCATGCGCGGGGTAGACCGCAAGGTCACCGACAGCGAATGTCATTTCCGTTTCCCCGGCGGTATCTTGTTCTTTACTTTTTTTATCCGTCATATTCCTGTACCGTTACAATCCAAGTAAACAAATTTCCCTAATTTAATTAGAAAGATAATAGCATAGCCGCGGGAAACAATCAATTAAAAAAGGATTGGCACAAAATCTGCGCCAATCCTTTTTTATGGATCAAACCGATGTGACGG
>JAERRP010000327.1 GCA_016735415.1 Desulfobacterales bacterium
GTTTGGATCATCAGGGGCCATAGAACTTAAAAGCCGCCTTGCAAAACTACCGGCAGACATCAGGGGATTTCTGATTTCGTGAGCCAACCTTGCCGAAACTTCGGTGATGGTTTTATGTCCTTCAGCCCTGACAAGTTTTTCCTGAAGCCTTACCCTCCGCGAGACGTCCATGATAATACCGTCAACCCTGGCAATCACGCCAGGCTCCGACCAAAAGGGAATGGCATGATCCATAACATGTAACGTATGCCCTTTTTTGTTCATGACACGGTATTCAGAGACAACTTCTTTACCCATCAGCAAACACTTTTCCCGAAGCGCTTTGCTTTTCGCCCGGGCTGCACGGAAGACTGTTTTATCCCATAGATCCGGATCCCGGTAAAATTCTTCAGGTGTATATCCCAAGATCTCTTCAACAAAGTGATTTACAAACACTAAGTCGCCCTTGGCGCTCAGCCGATACACCACAAGCGGCACATTTTCCACAAGACTTCTGTACTTATCTTCAGCCTCGATAAGAGACGCAGTGCGCTCCTGCAGGCGGGCCTGGGCCTGCTTGTAGACCGTAATGTCATAAGTAAACGCGGCGACCATGTTCACCGTTCCATATTCATTCAGAATAGGGTAAACACTATGATCGTAGAATTTACCTTTGTGCTCGTCTTCGAAGCGAAGGCGTTTGGCCCCTTGAACGGCCTCCATGAATCTTGGTTTCCTGGAGGCAGCCAAGGCTTCCGGGAGCAACTCAAAGAGGTTCTTTCCTACGATTTCATGTTTAGGTCTGCGGAATTGACGCGACACCACCTCATTGGCCGCAAGAACCGTGCCGTCAGCATCTGTTAGCACGGTGGCTTCGATGGCGGCGTTCAGCAGGGCCTGTGCGGTATTTTCACTCTGCCGCAACGCGCGTTCCGCCTTTTTTTGCTCTGTAACATCTCTTGCCTCCGGAATCAGAAGAATGACCTTGCCTGTTTGATCCTTCACCGGGTTGATCGTGACATCAGCGATCATTTCTTTGCCGCCTACCCCTACATGATTGGATTCAAAACGGACGAACTCTCCTCTGGCTGCGGCCCTGATGCCGTTACGCAATTTCTCCTGGAGTTCAGGAGAATGGGTCCACCAGGCTGTTTCCCAAAAGGGTTTTCCAATAAGTTCCGATCTCTTTGCACCAATAAACTCACGTGACGTTTGGTTGAGATCAAGAAGTATCCCATCGGTGGACAATGCCCCGATAAACTGGACTGCATGGTCCATAATAGCGCGGGCGCTTCGCTCGCGGTCCCTTAAGGCTTTTTCAACCCGAAGACGCTCATGAAGCTCTTTTTTCAACTTCTCGACGCCTTGCTCTAATTCTTCGTAACTCGGTTTGGTCATTAGGAGATTTTCCTCTTCAAGGACCAAAGCGGTAATTCAGGTAACATTACATTTTGAGGAGATTCAGAGGCACCTAATTCTATCAGGTAAGAGATAATATCCCGCTTTTTTGGACGATAGCAATACGAGTATTCAGGTGAGATGTCAAGCCAAAAAGAACCCACAACATGTATTGTCGACGTCCATACGGTTTCCGGGTGGCGAACGAGACCCGGAGAAGATCGCAACATACATTGAAAACGCGGGGCTGAAGGTGTCCCTTAAACGTTCACTTCTTGCGCAAACATATAAGTTCGGTTGTTTTCCAGTTCATCTTTTCATAAAACTTGAGTGCAGGCAGGTTGTTGCGGTCGGCCACCAACTGCAGTCGCCTTACACCGCGACATTGCGCCCATTTTTCGATGGATGACAATAAGTTGCAGCCAATACCTTTCCCTCGAAAGGAGGATTTGATCACCATATCTTCGACCCATGCAACCCATCCTCCTTCCGCGGTTGAAATGAGTAGTTGTGCCGAGCACATCCCGATGGTTTGGTGATCTCTTTCGGCAACCATGATGCAGCGGTTGTCATAATGGTCCAGCATCATCTTTAGACCTTGACTTTGAGCGTCGCTGTTGAATGTGAAGTCTCGTTCGACGGAAAAGAGCTCTCTTAACAGAGAAACAAGCGCATCGATATCCGATGTGTTGGCTTTTCTTATTATCGTTTCAAGCATGTTTAGATCTTTAAAATGAGCCAGATGATTATAGAAAGTCCTTATAGGAACAGGCTTTGCTTATT
>JAERRP010000877.1 GCA_016735415.1 Desulfobacterales bacterium
GGAACCACCCTGCACATGCTGATCACCGTGGTCGTGTTCGCCGGTGCCATTTTGGCCCTGGCCCGGGCCGGTTTCAGCCTGTTCGTTCCGCTCGATTTAAAACTGGCCCTGCTGGTCGCCTTTGCCCTCAGTTTTTCCAGCACGGTCTTCGCCGTCAAGGTGCTGGAGGAGAAGGCCGAGATGGCCTCTTTCCACGGACGGGTCGCCATCGGCATCCTGATCATGCAGGATGTTCTGGCCGTAATTTTTCTGACCGCTTCCACCGGCAAAATCCCCTCCCTCTGGGCCCTTGCCCTGATACCGCTTCTGTTCGTGCTGCGCCCGGTTATGGGGCAGTTGATGGCGAAAAGCGGCCACGGCGAACTGATGATTCTCTTCGGCCTTTTCCTTGCCCTGGTCGTCGGCGCCGGCAGCTTCGAGCTGGTGGGGATGAAAGCCGATCTGGGCGCTCTGGTCATCGGTATCCTGGTCTCGAACCACCCCAAAGCGCATGAACTGGCCAAGCATCTCATGGGTTTCAAGGACATGTTCCTGGTGGGCTTTTTTCTGAGTATCGGTCTAACCGCGCAGCCGTCATGGGAAACACTGGGCGTGGCTGCGCTGCTGGCATTGGTCATGCCGTTCAAGGCCGCCCTGTTTTTTGTGCTGCTCACGCGCTTTAAGCTGCGGGCCCGAACCGCCACCCTGGCGTCGCTCAGCTTGGCCAACTACAGTGAATTCGGGCTTATCGTGGCGGCCCTGGCAGCCGGCAA
This sequence comes from Desulfobacterales bacterium, assembly GCA_016735415.1. The sequence continues at coordinate 753 of JAERRP010000877.1, forward strand.
CGGATGGATCGACAGCGCCTGGCTGGTCACCATCGCGATCGCCCTGTCCCTTACCTTTATTGTGGCGGCGCCCCTTAACACTTACGCCCAGAAGATTTACAACCGCAACGCCTATCTGCTGAGGCGCTTCGAATCCCGCAAGCGCCATCCCGAAGATACCCCCATCGATCATGGCGACGCCAAAATTGCCGTCTTCGGCATGGGACGCATCGGCACCAGTACCTACGACGCCATGGTGGAACGCTGTGGCGACGTGGTCATCGGAATCGATTTCTCCCAGGAAACGGTAGCGCGGCACCGTCGTGCCGGTCGCAATGTCATCCTGGGCGACCCGACCGACCCCAATTTCTGGGAGCGGACGGAACCCGCCCAGAAGGACAAGGAAGACAGGGTCAAGCTGGCCATGCTGACCATGCCCAAGCACCCTGCCAACCTGGCGGCCGCCAGGTTCCTGCGCGAAATCGATTATGAAGGTCTGATCGTCACCACCGCCCATTACGAAGACGAAATCCCGGAACTTGAAAACGCCGGTGTCGACGGTGCTTTTGATTTCCACGCCGAAGCCGGCATCGGCCTGGCCGAACGGGCCCATGAATATCTGGAAGAAAGTCTGATTCGAAAGCAGCGCGCAACGTAAGGGCCACGGGAATGATATAGACCCAATTTATTGATCATCGGCCCGTAGTGGGGCGGTATTCCCTCGCCGATGGTTCAGGCGCTATCGACGACTTTTGCGCAGGCGCGCTATGGCCGAAAGGCTTATCAGTCCGATGCCGAGAAGCACCATAGCAAAGGATTCGGAAAATGGATGTCTCCGTTAGTCCAGAGTTCGCCGCCGTTATACGACCGGCGGCTTCCCACCAATCGAACAATAACTTAAAAAGGCACTCAAGAGCGCACTTTGGTGTCTTTTCTGGTGAACCAGAAAATAATAATCGCGGCGCAGGTCGAGATAAGGCGTGGGCAGTATCTTCAAAAGGCCGGCTTCAACTTCTCGCTTCACGGCCATGCGGGAAAGGCAGCTGAGCGCCTTGCCGTGTTCAACCGACCTTTTGATGGATTCGAGGTTGTCGAATTCCATGATGATCCTGAGTGGTCTGGTCCCGGCCGGCAAAGCATTATGAAACACTTCCAGCGTCCCGGAACCTTCCTCTCTTAAAATCCACTGACTTCCAGCCAGGTCGGCCGTCGTGACCCGGGGCTTCCGGGCCAGAGGATGGGATGCCGCCGCAAACACGCACAATTCGTCCGTAAGCCAGGGCCTGCTCGCCACATCGGGCTTGCTGCATTGTCCGGCGATCACGCCGATATCAATCGAGAAATCTTCAATCTGGGCAATGATTCCGACCTTGTTGCGGCAGACGACGTCCATCTTCACATGGGGGTAGACAGCCACAAATTCGGAAAGAGTGTCCGGCATGACGTAGTTGGCCAGGGTCAGGCTGGCGCCCAGGCGCAGGGTACCGCTGACCTGGTTTTTTCCAGCGCCAAACATCTGGCCGAGATCACGGGCATTCGCCAGCAACAGCCGGGCCATCGGCAGGAGGGCCCGTCCCCTTTCATTGAGCACCATTCGCTTTTTCCAACGATCGAACAGCTGCGAACCGAGATGGGTTTCCAACTCCGCGATCGCCGAACTAACCGCCGGCTGAGATTTGCTGAGGGCGCGCGATGCCGCCATGGTGCTGCCACGGGTGACCACGGCAACGAAAACCTGCAGCTGTTTCAGGGTAAAATCCATAACCATCTCTCCACACTATATAAATTTTTCTTATGAACTTTATAAAAATAAATCAGTTAAACAAATATGAAGCTAACGTTAAGCTTATGTTGGTACAACACGGACCCGGCAGTCTCCTGTTGAAACGGGCGGGAAACCATCCTGGTCTGGATGAGCCGGATCCCGCCTTTTAAACCGATGCACGCAAAAGGAGGGTTCCATGAAAGGCGTAAAAAATGGATTGATCGTTCTTCTTTCCCTGGCACTGTCGGTGATGGCGGTTCCCGCACAGAGCATGGCCGCGACATCCACCCTGCGACTGGCGGTAACGGACATCGAGGGGCTGGAAATGATCCATCGTGAATTCGGGGCTTTCAAGGATCTGCTTTCGGACAAGCTGGGAATGGAACCGGGGGCGTTCAAGGTCATCGCACGCGGACCGGATCTGCCCAACGACGTGCTGCTGGCCGCCCCGCACGTCGATCCGGCCACCGTGGCAAAGGTCAAAAAGGTTTTCACGCAGTATTCCGATGAACTGGTGCAGGCCATTCTGGAAGGCGATGACAACAAGAAATATAAGGGCATGAAGTTCATCCCCACGGTGAAGGATGCGGATTACAACTACGTGCGCGCCATGTACCGCACCATTGGCTACCCGAAGTTTGCCGCCTTCGTGGAGTAGGTGTCCGATGCTTGTAAATCCACACGATGTAAGCGCAGAGGCGCCTAAGACTGAAGTAGACATTCGCTTGAGCGTCGCCGCGCTCTGCAAATCCTATGAGGGGCGCGGGTCGGTGCTCCGGGACGTGTCGTTTCAGGTTCTGCGGGGGACGGCGGTGGCGCTCATCGGCGGCAACGGCAGCGGCAAGTCAACCCTGCTGCGCTGCTGTCTGCGGCTGATCGAACCCGACCGGGGCGAGATTGTCTTCCTGCGGCGGAAGATTTGCACCCTGAACAAGGCGCAGCTGCGGCGGTTGCGCTCCCGCGTCGGTCTGGTCTTCCAGCGCCACAACCTCGTCCCGCGGCTGTCGGTGCTCACCAACGTCATCCACGGGGCCATGGGCCGGGCGGGCGGTGTACGCACCTGGTGGCAGAGCCTGGCTCCGAAAGACCTGCGGGCGGAGGCCATGGCCTGCCTGGAAAAAGTTGGGCTCCCGCACCTTGCTTCCAGCCGGGCCGATCAGCTCTCGGGGGGTGAATCGCAACGGATCGCCATTGCCCGGGCCCTGATGCAGCGCCCCGATTTCATGATGGCCGACGAGCCGGTCGCCAGTCTCGATCCCAAAGTGGGCCGGGAGGTGATGGAACTGTTCGTCGATCTGATCCAGAGGGAAAACATTACCCTGTTCTATGTCTCTCATGATCTGGACCACGCCCTGCAGTATTCCGAACAGCTCATCGCACTGCGGAAGGGACGACTGGTCATGAACGATCGGTCCGGCAATTTCACCAAAAGCGACCTGAATGAAATCTATCACTGAAGGCCAACCCACGCAGCAGGCTGACCCTCCCCGCCGTTTCGAGCGGCCGCCGGTGTGGAAGTTCATGCTTTATCTGCTGGCGCTGGTTTTTTTCCTCTGGTCCCTGAAAGGCAGCGGTTTCTCCTTCACGGATCTCATGCGGGGTATTCCCAACATGGTGCGCCTGATACGGGAGATGACCCCGCCGGACTTTAACCGCCTGGCGAGCATATCCAAAGCCCTCCTGCAGACCTTTCAGATGGGACTGGTGGGCGCGGTGATCGGTATCGGCATCAGCTTTTTCCTGGCGGTTCTGGCCTCGCGGCGCAATACTCCCCACCCGCTCCTCTACCATATGACCCGCTTTATCATCGCCTTCTGCCGGTCTGTGCCGGACCTGGTCTGGGCGGTGATGTTCGTGGCTTCGGTGGGCCTCGGGGTGTTTGCCGGCACTCTGACCATCATCGTGGACACCATCGGATTCTGCGGCCGCTTCTTTGCCGAGGCCATAGAAGAAGTGGATCAGGGGCCCGAAGAGGCGCTCACGACCATTGGGGCCGATCGGCTGGATATCGTTCTGGCCGCGATCGTGCCGGCGGCCATGCCCTCCTTCGTCAACTCATCGTTGTTTGCCCTGGAAAAAGCAGTGCGTTCCTCGGTGGTGCTGGGCCTGGTGGGTGCCGGTGGTATCGGCATCGAACTCAAGGTGGCCATGGACATGTTTCAATACCAGGAGGCGGCCACCATTATTCTCTGCATCTTTTTGCTGGTCATCGTTGTGGAGCAGTTCAGCACCTATGCCGGCCGCAAGTTCATGTAGTCCGAAAAAGCGTAAAGGAGTTATGATGCCCGCAACGAAACTCAGGGGAGTTGTCTTCTTCATGATCGATGGATTCGATATTGATTACTACGACGCCGCCACCATGCCGGTGATGCGACGGATGGCCCGCGACGGTTTTTTCAAGACCGGCAGCTGCATTTTCCCGTCCCTGACCAATGCCAACAACATCTCCATTGCCTGCGGCTGCTGGCCGGAACAGCATGGCGTCACCACCAATTGTCATTATGACCAGGCTTCCGACCGGGCCATGTTTCTGGAGGATGCCTCCTTCCTGGCGGCACCCACAATCTTCGAACGCGCAGCCAGGGCCGATATCGCCTCGGCGCTC
>JAERRP010000296.1 GCA_016735415.1 Desulfobacterales bacterium
CTGGCGGTTGAAGCCGGGCAGCGTGTGAAAAAAGGTGATCTTATCGCTCGTATAGACCCCCAAGATTATAAGAATAATCTTGCTGCACAGCAGGCCAAGGTCAACCAATCCAAAGCAGAGGTTGACCGCTATAAAAATCTTTTGGATGAAAAAGTAGTGGCTAAATCAACCTATGATGTAAAGGTAAGAAATTATGAGGTTTCGGTATCGAATATGAGGATTGCCAGTAAGGCCGTAAACGACACCATGCTCAAGGCACCCTTTAGCGGTATTGTCGGCAAGCGGTTTGTCGATAATTATCTGGTGGTTCATGCCAAAGAACCGATCGTATCGATCCAGAGGGTTTCGGATATCAACGTTGTTGTTAATGCCCCTGAAATTATTATTCGAAAAAAAGCAGAGAGTTCACAAATTGAGTTTGCGGCTGTATGTTCCAATTATCCGGATGATCGTTTTCCTCTGACGGTCAAGGAGTTTTCCACTGAAGCTGACCCTCAAACCCAGACCTTCCGCGTGGTTTTTAAGATGCCGATGCCGGAGGGAAAGGCTATTCTTGACGGGATGACCGCAACGGTTTTCATAAAAGCAGGTCATGAAGGCAAAAATCCAATTGCGGTTCCGGTCCAGTCAGTATTCTATGATGAGAAAGGCCAGGCTTATGTCTGGAAAACCAACCAGGCCCTGAAAATAAGCCGCCATCCGGTTAAGGTTGGAACCCTGACCAATGATGGGAATATTACGATACAATCCGGGCTTACTTCAGGAGATCGGATTATTACAGCAGGGGTTCAAAATCTGACTGAAGGCCTCAAAGTACGTGAATACACTGGGACAATGGGAGAGTAGGCACCATGAATATAGCCAAAGTTGCAATTGAAAAGAAAACAGTGACCCTGGTGTTTACCGTTATGCTGGTGATTGGCGGTATCCTTTCATTTAGAGGTATAGGCCGGTTGGAAGATCCTGAATTTACAATAAAAGATGCTTTGGTGATCACTGCATATCCCGGTGCATCGGCACAGGAAGTTGAAGAAGAAGTAACCGATATGCTCGAAACGGCCATACAGCAGTTAGGCCAGCTAAAAGAGCTCGAATCTATCAGTAAACCCGGCTTATCCACGATCACTGTTACCATAAAGGATAAATATTCCACAACCGACCTGCCCCAGGTATGGGATGAACTGCGTCGCAAGGTTGGTGATGTTCAGGTAAAACTGCCTCCGGGGGCCCATACGTCCATCGTCAATGATGATTTTGGAGATGTTTTCGGTATCTTGCTAGGGGTCAGTGGTGACGGATACTCTTTCAAAGAGCTGGAAGACGCAGCCGATTATCTCCAGCAAGAGCTTCTTCTGGTTCCAGATGTTTCAAAAGTCGTCCTCTGGGGCGTTCACAGTGAGGCCATTTTTGTCGAAATATCCACCTCACGTCTGGCCCAGCTTGGATTAGGGCTTGATACGGTTTACAACTTATTGCAAGAGCAGAATATGGTCATTCCCGCAGGTTCCATTAAAGTGGGACCTGAATATATCAGAATCAGTCCCACTGGAAACTATGACACGATTGAAAGCATTAAAAATCTTCAGATCCGTGATCCAAAATCGGACAAACTTATTTATCTTAAAGATATTGGTAATGTGGTTCGCGATTATGTTGAGCCCCCCAGTAAGGTGTTACATTTTAACGGGGCGCCTGCCATTTCAATTGGCATCTCCATCGCTTTAGGGGGTAATGTCGTCCAGCTTGGTGAAGCGGTTAATAAGCGGATTGACGAACTTATGGAAATGCTGCCGGGGGGAAGGGAGATTGATGTTATTAATTTTCAGGCCACTGACGTAACCACATCCATCAAGTCCTTTGTCATCAATTTTCTTGAAGCAATCGGCATTGTCGTGATTGTGCTTTTACTGTTTATGGGCGTGCGCAGCGGTTTGCTCATCGGCGCAATCCTTGCTGTTACCGTACTTGGAACCATTATTGTAATGAAGATGTGGGGCATCAGCCTGGAGAGAATTTCTTTAGGTGCCCTGATTATTGCCCTGGGGATGCTGGTTGATAATGCCATTGTTGTGACTGAGGGGATGCTGATACGTATCGAAGCCGGGATGAACAGGCTTAAAGCCGCCGGTGAAGTCGTCAGTCAAACCCAAATACCGCTTCTGGGAGCAACAATCATAGCTGTCCTGGCTTTCTGGGGGATTGGTATGTCCCAGGATAATACCGGTGAGTTCTGCCGCTCACTCTTTCAGGTCATGTTAATTTCCCTGATGATGAGCTGGATTATCGCTATTACGATTACCCCATTATTTTGCAAAATGTTTTTAAAGGGAGGCTCAGTTACCGGTGAGCCGGCAGATCCATATAAAGGTTTTATCTTTGTAACCTATAAAAAAATGCTCTCCTTATGCATCCGCATGCGCTGGTTTACGGTGTTGACTGCGATGGGTATGCTGGCCGCCGCTATCTATGGTTTTGGACTCCTCTCAGTCAGTTTTTTTCCGTCTTCGACAAAAGGGATGGTGATGGTGAGTTACTGGTTGCCGTCGGGTTCGGATATCCGGAAAACAACAAAAGATATCAGTAAAATTGAAAATCATATCCTCGAAGATAAACGCGTTGTTTCGGTGGCCTCCTATATTGGTGCGGGCGCCACTCGTTTTATCCTGACTTTTGTGCCTGAGGCGACCGGTGACGACGGCTATGGATTGATGTTGGTTTCGGTTCATGATTACAAAGATCTTACGGCTCTGATTCCTGAAATAGAGAATTATATTACAGACAATTATCCTGATGCGGTTCCGGTCATCAGAAAATTTGCCATGGGGCCGGGAGATGACTACGATCTTGACGCACGATTTTCCGGGCCGGACGGCAAGGTGCTGCGCCGGCTTTCCGAAAAGGCCAAGGCAATTATGCGGGATTATCCAGACAGTGCCAGGGTTTGGGATGATTGGCGTCCTCCGGTGAAAAAAATAGTTCCTCTTTTTGATGAAGTTAAAGCCAAACAGGCAGGTGTCAGTCGGTCGATGCTGACCCAGGCTCTTGAGACCGCTGTTACCGGGACCCAGGTCGGTCTCTATCGTGAAGGAGATGACCTGATACCCATCATCTCCCGATTGCCGGATGTTGAACGGCTTGCGGTCGAAAATTTACAGG
>JAERRP010000533.1 GCA_016735415.1 Desulfobacterales bacterium
GGGGTCCATGGCATCAGGGTTTCTCCCCGGCCGGTTTGACATATCGGCAGATGCGAAATCCCAGGTCCATACGTTTGTCCTCCTGATAGTCGCGGTAGGCCCCCCGCAGGGTCTGGATCGAGGCCTGCTTCCAGCTCCCGCCCCGGACCACGTGATGGCGGCCGCTGACCGGCCCGGTGGGATCTGTTTCGACCTTGCCCCTGGCAAAGGGGTAGATTTTGTAGAAGTCGTGGCACCATTCCGAGACATTGCCATCCAGACCGAACAACCCCAGGTGGTTGGGTGCCAGGCTGCCCGGCGGGGCGGATACGGGATGACCGTCCTCATAATTTTCGAGGTAGAGCTCCAGAATGGTCTGGGCGCTTTTATCGGCCAAATTGGCGGTTTTGTCCGCAGGTGGAAATTGGTTTCCCCAGGGGTATTTGGAAACGTGTCCGGAGGCGTCGACGCGGGTGCAGAAGGCCCATTCGGCTTCGGTCGGCAGGCGATAACCGTGGTTCAGGGGGGTGATCGGCCGCAACCCGCCGTCCTTGCGGACATAGGCGGCGGGCAGTCCCTCCCGTTGGCTGAGCCAGTTGCAGAAGGCGGCGGCCTGCTCCCAGGTGACCTGCACGGCCGGCTGCTCGTTGCGGTTCAAACTGTAGTTTTTGAAAACAGCGGCGTCATGGGAGGCTGAAAATTTGCGGAAGTGGCCGTTGGTGATCTCCTTCAGACCCATGTAGAAAGGGTGGCGCAGACGGATATCGCGCAGGGTTTCATTGGCCCGTCGCCCCGGTTCGCGACGCGAGGCCCCCATCCGGAAAAGTGCCGGCTGGACAAGCTTTAAACGGTAACCGTCGGGGGTCTTGATAATGCCGGGGACATCGGTTTCATAGGGGCGCTTGAGATTCACCTTGAGTTCCAGCGGGAAACCGGGCCGGGGCGTGACCCGGGTGCGGTAGTCGCGATAGCCGTCCTTGACGATTTGAATCCGGTGGGTCACGGCCAGGAGATCCAGCGAGGCCGGCACCGGCCCGAAGGGCTGGCCGTCCACCACCAGCAGCGCGTCCGGCGGGGATACTTTGAAGCGGACCCGGCCGCGGCGCGGCGTCAGGTTGACGACTATGGCGCTTTTGGCGCCGGAGTCAATCGTCAGGCGGCGCACGGCGGTCTTGAACCCCGGTTCGGAGATGCGGACCACATGCTCCCGATCCGGCGGCAGGGTGATTTCGACCGGGGTCTGCCCGTAAAAACGGTTGTCGACCGTGACGTTGGCGCCCGCGGGTTGTGAATTCACAGAGAGGCGCCCATCGAATTTTTTCAGATGAACCGGCGGAACCGCCAGCGGCTGGCCGGCGGTCACCCGGATGCGCGTGCGGACCGGTTTATAACCCTCCCGGCGGAAGCTGATCTCGTGATCGCCGGCTTCTACAGGCGCCGTCAGCGGTGTCCGGCCCAGGGGGGCGTCGGCGATCCGGACCCGGGCATCGGGGGGAACCGTTTCGAAATGCACTTCGGCCCAGTTCGGCCGCAGTCCGAAGGTGAAGGTTTGGGCGCGGTCCTCACCCTGGACTTCGATGCTGGCCTGACGCGGCTGGTACAGCGCGGCCCGCAGTAGAATTTCGTGACGGCCGGCGGGGATCTCCACTGCCTCCAGAGGACTTTGGCCGACTTCCTTCCCGCCGATTTGAATGACCGCCCCCGCAACCGCTTCGGTCGGGCGGCCTTCCACATGCGTGCGCACATTGATCCGGCCCGGAAGTTTCTGCATTGTAAACGTGAGGGTCTGGTGTTTCGAGGCGTCGATCTGCAGTTCGGTGTTCAAGTCGTGATAGCCGGAACGAACGGCCTTTAGTCGGTAGCGGCCGGGGCGCAGCAAATAAACGCGGCCGAAGCGGGGCGTCAGGAGGCCGCCCTGGATAGCGATTGTCGCAGGGGGCGGATCGATCTTAAGTTCCAGCTGGCGGGCGGTAAAAACGAACCAGGCCGCGCCGGCCAGCAGGACGGCCAGCAGGACCAGGGCTGTCAGCCACAGCCGTCCTCACACTCACCACTTTGATCGCAAACGCCACATTCTAGGGGGGGGTTA